>CAYTUA010000100.1:0-5085 GCA_964440855.1 uncultured Lentimicrobiaceae bacterium | reverse complement strand
ATGCCATGATTGCAGTAATAAAAGGGGACATCATCGAATCGAGGAAGCTCTCAGACCAGGAGAAATGGTTATCGCCACTAAAAAAGCTGTTTGGGCAGTGGGGCAACACACCCAAGGATTGGGAATTGGTGTGGGGTGATTTTTTTCAAATAGAAATTCCCAATCCGGAAGAGGCACTTAAAAAAGCGATTGAAATCAAGGCGTTGATTAAAAAAATTGAACCTGTTGATGCCCGGAAAAAAATCAGCACGATAGATGTACGAATGGCTATTGGCATAGGAAAAAAAACCTATTCAGGAGCGAGGATATCTGAAAGCAATGGCCCGGCTTTTATCTATGCAGGTGACAAATTCGATTCATTAAAAAAAGAAAATGTAAGCATTGGCATCAGGAGCCCCTGGCTTAAATTTGACGAGGAAATGAATTTGTACCTAAAATTGGCAGGTACCTTCATGGACAAATGGTCAGTTTCGTCGGCTGAACTGATAGAAATTGTATTGAGCAGTCCATCTATAAACCAGGAAGAAATCGGAAAAATTTTAGGCATAAAGCAAAGTGGGGTAAGTGGCAGGTGGAACCGGGCCCATGCAGAGGAGATCATGGCTGTAGAAAAGATGTTTAGCGAAAAAATTAAAACCCACTTTTGATGATACTATTGACAAAGCTTATATTGGCCCACTTTGTAGGGGATTTTTTATTGCAACCAAAATCCTGGGTTGAAGAAAAAGAGAATAAAAAAGCTTCATCACCAAAATTGTATCTCCATGTTTTAATACACGGCTTGTTGATATTACTTATACTGTGGAACTTTGAATACTGGCTTTTGGCATTGCTGCTCATGCTCTCACATTGCATTATTGATGTGGTAAAGATATATGCACAAAAAGAAGCCAATAAACCCAAATGGTTTCTGGCAGATCAGCTTTTGCACCTCGGCAGTATATTGGTTTTATGGTATTTATGGTTCAATCCCGTTTTAGATTTGACTGAATGGACAGAAAATCCAAGCGTTTGGGTTTATGCAGTTGCCATACTTTTTTTAACAAGGGTATCAGGTATCCTTATGCAAGTGTTGATGTCTGATTGGTCAAAAATACTGGACGACAGCAATGATGAATCCTTAAATAATGCAGGCAAGTACATTGGGATATTGGAGCGGTTATTTGTGTTCACCTTTGTAATAACGGGCAATTGGGAAGCTATCGGGTTTTTATTAGCTGCCAAATCGGTTTTTCGTTTTGGAGATTTGAAAGAATCAAAAGACAGAAAACTGACGGAATATATCCTGATTGGGACATTGCTGAGCTTTGCAATTGCCATCGCAACGGGGATGCTTGTTTTAAAGCTAATTGAAACTTGGATATAGGCATAAGTTGGAAATGGGCGTGGAATGGCATAAACACACTTAATAGGATAATGAAAATGAAAATCAAATTTATCCTGCTTTCTTTTGCTGCTATTATAGCTGTAAATGTTTTTGGCCAGGAAAAAGCTACCTGGAATCATACCATCGGGCTCAACCTGTTACAACTACCCGCAACGACCATCGGTTTGTCTTATGAGTTGACGAACCACCCAAGATTTGCACTGGTTATAAATCCCGGCTTTACCTTGAATTATGCAAAATCTTTTGATTTTATCGGTTTCGTTTTATCCCCTCATTACAAATGTGGGAACGACGGATATATGATAAAACAACAATCAGGTGGGTTTTTGAAGATTGGCATGAAATTCAATTTCAGGGGGAGTATGAATAAAGAAAACTACTTCTATTTGGGCGCTTTCAATACGAATGCCGTGGTTTTTGAGAAAGCAGAATTTGAAAACTGGGAGATTCCTGATGCCCCAGTTGAATTTCTAAGCCATGAACTTCTAATCATTGGCCTGACTGGGGCTATTGGTTATAATGTCAGGCTTTCAGATAGATTGAAGGCGGATTTCGCAGTTCATCTTTCCGTACCATCTAAAAATTATCGCGATTTGTATGGCTATACCAATTACATTCCCGGCATGGGTTTTATGGAAACTTGTGGCAATGGAAAACTGTTTCCAATGGTAGTTTTGGACTTTAAGTATGTGTTAAAATGAAAAAAAAAAGACCATACAAACAGCTGTGGCAATTGTTATACAAAAGTGAGCCCCACTTAGCATACTCATTTCGTATATTTTTCTTTTAGCAATCCTCATTTGCCTTCTTCAAAATTCTTTATATCAATAATTTGTGCCTGATTCTCCCGGCATTCCTTTTGGTTTACTTCCATTTTTGGTTCGATGTTTGCAAAACCTATACCGAACATAAAAAAATAAAAACTATGTCGAATTATCACGAACCAGCTGAAGAACTCAGCGCAGAAACCAGGGATTTTGCACGAGCTTTGGTGAGTTTGAAAGAAGAAATTGAAGCCATTGACTGGTATCAACAACGCATTGATGTTGCCAGTAATGATGAACTTAAGGCCATTCTGGCTCACAACCGGAATGAAGAAATAGAGCATGCCTGCATGGCCATTGAATGGTTGAGGCGCAACATGCCTGGTTGGGACCAGGAGCTGCGTAACTACCTTTTTATGGAGGGCGATATAGCCCATCATGGTCATTCTGTGGAAGATCATGGAGACCAAAACACAAGCGATTTACAAATAGGAACCCTAAAGTAAAATAAGATGGATATTCTCAGAAAAACATTAGCGCCCATTTCCGATCAGGCTTGGGAAAAAATTAATGAAGAAGCAACAGAAATTTTAACGACAGCATTATCTGCCCGAAAGTTTGTGGATGTAGTTGGTCCTAAAGGGTTTGACTTTGCTGCTGTTCCGACAGGAAGACTTAAAGTGCCTAAAAACCAGGAAAAAGGCAAAGTGCATTATGGCATTCACAATGTAATGCCACTGGTTGAAGTTCGTATGCCTTTCGAACTGGATATATGGGAATTGGACAATGTAGCCAGGGGTAATGAAAACATTGACCTCGATAACTTGGTTGAGGCAGCAAAAAAAATTGCCAAGTTCGAGGAAGATGCTATCTATAAGGGATTTAAGCCGGCAAATATTAACGGTTTAATGGATGTCTCAGAACATCAGGAATTACAGCTGACAGGAAACGAAAACCAACTTGTTGAATTGCTCTCACAGGCTATTTTTTCATTGAGGGAGAAAGCAGTTCAATGTCCTTTCAACTTGGTGGTTGGTCACCAACTTTATCAATACATCAACAGCTACAACATGGACTACCCGCTGCGTAAGCATATTGAAACCATTATCAAGGGGAGTATAATTTTATCCGATAATATTGATAAGGCACTTCTTGTTGCCAGCCGGGGAGGAGATTTCAGGCTTACGCTGGGACAGGACTTTTCCATCGGATATGAAGCCCATGATAAGCAGAAGGTTCAGCTATATTTTACGGTTTCATTTACATTCCAGGTTATTGAACCTGATGCTGTTATCGTATTTAAATAGTCGGTTAATGTTTCTGTAGAGGTAGTATGTAGCCAACAGCTTTCAATGGACATTTAGCTGCTTCTTGTGGATATTTCTACACAGTTTTGCCAGTTTGTTGAAATAATGAAACTAAAGCTTTTGCATCCCTTGACAATTATTCCACGCCAAGTGATTGACATGCAAAGTGCAATTAAACCAGTTCATGTATAGCAAAAATTATGGCATTGTATTTCCATACATAAGTAACAGAATTCGAATTAATAAACCGCATATGAACTACCTTTCAATTGATCAATTCAAAAATTTAGCTCAAATAAACAAGCCACATTGTATAAGCATTTTTATTCCGACCCATAGAATGGGTAAGGAAGTAATGGAGATGCATGATCAGAAAAATCTGAAAAACAGACTCAAAGAAGTTCGGGAAGAACTTGATACTTATCAGCTGGATAAAAAGAAAGCAGACCAATTGCTCAAACCCATTGAAACATTGGTTGAGGACAATGGTTTCTGGAAACATCAATCTGATGGATTGGCAATCTTCAGAAATAATGATCATTTCCTACACTTCACAATTCCCGTCTATTTTGATGAATTCACTTATGTAAATGATCATTTTTACCTAAAACCTCTATTGCCTTACATCAATGATGATGATAAGTTTTATTTGCTTGCATTGAGTCTGAGTGGTGCAAAATTATTTGAAGGTTTTCCACACAGGATTGATGAACTAGAATCTGAAGATCTGTTTCCCGAAAGGCCGGAAGAGGTGTTGGGCTACGATTTCAAGGAAAAAAACTTGCAGTTCCGTTCGGGTCAGGCCGGAAACAAACAGGCCATGTACCATGGGCATGGCAAGGGAAAGGAGGATGAGAAATCGGAGATCATAAAATATTTCAGGGACATTAACGAAGGGGTTATGAAGATCCTTAAGACAAAGAGAGTACCACTACTTATAGCAGCCGTTGATTATTTGATTCCATTGTATCGCGAAGTAAACAGTTATAAATACCTGGAACAAGAATTCATTGCTGGAAATCCTGAACATGAAGATCCGGTTTTATTGCATGAAAAGGCAAGGGAAATACTCAAAGTGCATTTCAACCGGAAACCCAGTGAAAAGGCTTCAGCTTTTGAGCAGGCCTTATCGGACGCAAAAGCTTCCTACAGGGAAGAAGAAATTGTTCCTGGAGCCATCAACCAAAAGGTTGACACGCTTTTTATACGCAACGGAGAAGAACTATGGGGTGTATTTGACAAAAACACCAATGCCATCGTTATCCGAAATGAAAAAAGGGGGCAAAATTCCTGCTTGCTGAATATGGCAGCAATTCATACCATCCTTAACAATGGATCAGCATATTTACTGGATGCGGAGAAAATGCCCGAACCCAATTCAAAGCTAAATGCCATATTCAGGTTTTGAAAACACAATCTGATTTGGCAAGGCAATTGAATATGAAGTACCATTTTTAAACTCAAATCAAATACCTTAACATCATGAAAAGTTTTAAATATATTATCATTGGTGGTGGCACCACTGCCGGATATGCGGCGAAAGAATTTGCAAATCAAAAAGTCGGGAATGGAGCGCTTTGCATCGTTTCGGCCGAGTCTGCACTGCCGATGAACCGCCCGCCTTTCT
>CAYTUA010000099.1:0-7321 GCA_964440855.1 uncultured Lentimicrobiaceae bacterium | reverse complement strand
CAGTAGTAGGTAGCTTTCGTTGGTTTGCGCTAATACTTTTTTAAGCAGGCTTGTTTTGCCTACACGCCTGGCACCCATCAAAACAAGCACTTTATTAGGCTTGAGATTGGACAGAAGCGTGTTTTCATAAAGTCTTCTCACTTCCATAACAGTAAATTTTTAGCGAAAATACAATTATTATATAATTACCGTCAGTATAATGACGGAAATTATATGAATACCGTCAGTATGTTGACGGAAATTTTAAGTTTTTAGATAATTTATTAGTGAGGGTATTGTGAAAATTGTCACTTTTTCACCTTAACCTTTTGGAATTGCCTCAATTAGTTTTTTTGTGTAGGCACTTTGTGGTTCGGCATACAGCATGTCTGCCTCGGCCAGCTCTTCCATGCGGCCGTCTTTCATAACCAGGATGCGGTCGGCCATAAAACGCACCACACCCAAATCATGGGAAATAAATATGTAAGTAAGGCCATAATCGCGTTTGAGGCGGTTAAGCAGGTTGAGTACTTGTGCCTGAACCGACACGTCCAGGGCCGAAACTGATTCGTCGCATACAATCAAACGGGGCTCCACTGCCAGGGCACGGGCAATGCAGATGCGCTGCCTTTGCCCGCCTGAAAATTCATGAGGATAGCGCCCGTAATGAGAGGGCTCAAGACCGACCTCATCGAGCAGATTGAGTACTTTTTCGCGCCGGTTTTTATCGTTGCCATGCAATTGGTGCACCAACATGGGCTCCATAATGGCATGTCCAATGGTAAGCCGTGGGTTGAGCGATGAAAAGGGGTCCTGGAAAACAATTTGCATTTTTTTTCGGTAGGGGCGCAATTGATCTGCTGGTAAATGGGTAAGCTCTTGGCCTTCATAAAACATCTTACCATCTGTAGGTTCCACAAGGCGTAATATACTGCGCCCCAGTGTGGTTTTACCGCAGCCCGATTCGCCAACCAGACCAAGTGTTTCACCGGGATAAACAGCAAAACTTACATTGTCAACAGCTTTTACCCATGAGCGGGTACGCCCAAAAATTCCATGCTTAACCGGAAACCAGGTTTTAAGGTTCTCAACTTGTAAAATAGGGGGGTGGCTATAAAGTAGTTTGTGGCTGGCAGCCCGTGCGCCAAGGCTTTCGGCTAGTTTCTGGCGAACTTCAGCCAGACCTCCCGGCCATTGATTGTTTAAAAATTCGGATACCACCGGCAGGCGTTTCAATCGGACGTCAACAGGCGGGCGACAAGCCAACAAGCCCTGTGTGTATGGGTGTTGTGGGTTTAGAAGTACTTCATTTACCATTCCCTGTTCTACAATTTTGCCCTTTTGCATCACTGCCACCCGATCAGCAAGTCCGTTGATAACAGCCAAGTCGTGGGTGATAAAGATCATACCCATGCCGTTTTGCTGTTGCAGTTCGCGCAGCAGTTCCAGGATCTTTTGTTGCACGGTTACGTCCAACGCGGTAGTAGGCTCGTCGGCAATCAGCAGGGCCGGATTGCACGAAATGGCCATAGCAATCATTACCCTTTGCTTTTGCCCGCCCGAAAGTTGGTGAGGATAGGCATGGTACATCGACTCGGGACGGGGTAATTTCACTTTTTCAAAAAGGGCCAGCACCCTGGCTTTGGCCGTTTTTCTGGAGATTTTTTCATGCGCCAATATAGCTTCTTCTACCTGCAGACCACAACGGAACACCGGATTGAGCGAGCTCATGGGCTCCTGAAAAATCATGGCCATGCGGTTGCCACGTAATTGTCTTAGTTTTTCGCCCGAACAATGCAATAAGGATTGGCCCTCAAGTTCGATAGTGTCAGCTGTTACCTTACTTAGGTTTTTGGCGAGCAATTGCATGATAGCCAGTGAAGTAACGGACTTGCCCGAGCCCGACTCCCCCACAATTCCCAAGGTTTGGCCATGCTCCAGTTTAAAACTTGCCTCCTGCACAGCGTGCAACCATCCGCCTTCGTTTCGGAAGCTGATATGCAGGTTGTTAACGGCAAGTAAGGGTGGTTTATTCATTGATCGCTTTGCAAAAAACAAAGCAAATGTAGGGAAATTGAGGAAAGCAGCCGATCTTCAATTCAAAGTGCGAAGGATTAATGCAAACGAAAGCAATACCAAATAATAAGAATGGTCTTTATCTGATTTGATTGTGTAATGTGCTTGTAAAATGACTGTTACGGCATGCTTTTTGGTGCTTTTATATCATAACCAATTAATACAAAACGCCATGATCAGTTACAAAACACCTCAGGCTGATCTTGAAACCAAGAAAGGCCTGTTTTTCGAAATCGGATTGATCCTCAGTTTGTTGGCTGTTTACTTTCTTTTCCAGGTGCGTGCACCTATCCAATCAACTGATATGCTGTTTTCACGAGCCGAAATGAGTATCATCGAAGAAGAAATTATCAACACACATCAGCCGACTCCGCCTCCACCCATACATCAGCGTCCTCAGAATATTACGCTGTTAAAAATTGTGGAAGATGATACAGAGGAAGTGCAAAACATCGAAATTAAGGCTGATGTGGATCAGAGTACTGAAATTCCTGTATATATTCCTGTTGAACGTCCCAACAGGGAAGAAGAGGAGATCGTTGAGCAGGAAATTTTTCTTGTTGTGGAAGACCAGCCCGATTTCCCGGGAGGGGATGCGGCCCGTATCCGCTATTTCAATGAACATATCAACTATCCGGTTCAAGCGCGTGAGCTCAATATACAAGGGACTGTTTATATTGGGTTTGTTGTGGAACCCGATGGCAGCATTTCCAATATCAGCTTGCTTCGCGGCATCGGCGGCGGATGCGATGAAGAGGCCATGCGTGTGGTTGCTGCCATGCCTCGCTGGAAACCGGGCAAGCAGCGCAACCAGGCGGTACGGGTAAAGTTTACCCTTCCTGTGCGCTTCACACTGATATGAGCTGAAAAAATTCGCATCTTTGTCCCTGTATGAAATACTATCGGCTTTTGCTTTTATTACTATCCATTGCGCTGTCGATTATGCTGTTGCAATGTGCAAATCCTGTAATGCCAACAGGAGGTGAACGCGATATTGAACCCCCCAGGGTGGTAGATTCCGATCCACCTAACTTTTCCACCAATTTTGCAAGTAGAAGTATCTCCTTGACATTTAATGAGTTTGTGAGCTTAAAAGGCATTCAACAGCAACTCCTTATTTCTCCACCGCTGGAGAGAAAGCCGGAATTCAGGTTAAGGGGACGCACTCTGCAGATAAGGTTTGATGAAGAATTGAAACCCAAAACTACTTATAGCATGTATTTTGGTGATGCCATTGTGGATTTAACCGAGGGAAATCCCCTGACGGACTTCAGTTTTGTTTTTTCGACAGGCCCGATGCTCGATTCCATGTCGATGAGTGGCAATATGCGTTTTGCTTTTGATCAGAAGCCTCCCGAAGAAGCGTTTGTGCTTCTATATATGATTGATAATGATACAATTGAACTTGATTCTTTGCCTTATTTGGTGAAGCCTTATTATGTGGCCCGCACCAATAAAGAAGGCGATTTCAGGTTGAATAATTTACGCAATCAGCAGTTCAAAATTTTTGGTCTGACCGATAGAAACAGCAATTTTATTTATGATATGGCAGACGAGGCTATTGCTTTTCTGGATTCCCTGGTAACACCCGCCTATTTTAAACCATTGTCTGACAGTATTTTACTTGCCGACACCTTGCTGATGAATGATACCAGCCTGGCGGCTACCGATACAATATACAATACTGATTTTGATTTTGTTGCCGATGCCACTGCTGTTGTTGACACCATTACTGAATCTGATACGGTATTTTATGATACGGCCCTCCTTGATTCATTGCGTTTTCTGAGGGAGCAAGAGCAAAGGCTCAAAAAGGCCTATTATAACTTACGTTTGTTCAACGAGGTGGATTCTACCCAAAGACTGCTACGCGCCGAGTTGGCGAAGGCAGGCTTGCTGCAATTTTCGTTTCGGTTTCCAACTAAAGCAGTTACGGTTGAACCGCTGAATCCTGTTCCTGACACGCTTGGTTTGCTCAGGCAATACAGCAAGCAGGGCGATACACTCTATTGGTATTTCAGGCAAGATGTTTTAGATTCATTATCCGTTATTGTTCAATTGGATACATTGATACATGACACTTTGCAACTTGCCTTAAAACCAAGGCAAACAGCTGGCTTTGGCCGCAGAGAACAACGGGATGAGGAAGAAAAGCCAAGTTTCCTGAACTATACAACCAATACGAAGAACAGGCGCCTGGAGGTTGAAAGGGATTTGATTTTCACGTTTGATTACCCGGTTGTGTATATGCAATTGCGCGACAGCACACGTTTTACTACCAAAGAAGATACAACATACAACAGCATATCTTTTGTTGCTGAGGATAGTATAGGCCTGCGTTATAGGCTGCAATATAAATTTGAACCGGATGGCACCTATGGCATTTATATTCCCGATTCGAGTTTTTATGATTTAAATGGCAGTTGGAATGATACAATCGAGTTAAATATCAGGGTGCCTGCATTGAGTGATTATGGAAATCTTTTTGTTGAACTTACTATTCCTCCTAACGAAGAGTTTGTGGTTCAATTGCTTAATAGCCGCGGGGATATACTGCGTAAGCAATTGGTGAGCAGTTCGGGCACATTGCGTTTTACCAATCTGCAAGCTGGAAAATATGGGCTGAAAGCCATACGCGACGCCAACCGAAATGGCCGATGGGATACGGGTGATTACCTGAAAGGAATACAACCCGAATGGGTTTATGTCTTTCCCAAAGAGATTGAGGTGCGGGCCAATTGGGATTTTGAAGAAGACTGGAATATTACAGAAGAAAATTAATGTGTTTGAGAACAAAATGATGGTGTTGCCTCATAAACCGACCTTTTCTAAATACTGGGATGCGTTTGGCCTGCTGAAACCGGGCAGATTGGCTTTGCTATCGACCATAAGTACAATCATATTTATATTGGCCTCCCTGATGACCCATGCACAGCATATCAGTGAGATGCAACTCTTGACGGACCGGAGCAGCCAGATTATTAGCAGCCACAAGGCAATTAGCGCGGTAGTTTTAAGGGCCAGGCTGCCTGTTTTTGAAAACCTAACTGTTCAATCAGGTGATAGGTTGATACAGCTACAAGTTGATGAGCATTATTCCTCAAACGATGGATTTTACCACAGCACCCCCATTGTTTTTGAATCTCCCGTATTTGAAGTTGGTTTACAGGGTTTAATAGCAGACAAAGGGGCAAGCCTTTTTTTGATTTCGATGCCTGAAACGGATACACCGGAAGACAAGCCAGACCTTCGCAACAATTGCGATAAACCAATGATGATTGTTCAGGATGAATGGCGGGCGGGATTGCCAAATCCTGACTATGAGCGTATTTTCAACCAGGTTGGTAATATCATCATCCACCATTCAGCAACTGACAATGACATAACAAATCATACGGATCTGGTGCGCAGCATTTATGTGTATCACACACAAATAAATGGCTGGTCTGATATAGGGTACAATTACCTGATTGCCCCTGATGGCAGCATTTATTCAGGCCGCGACCCCGGAGACAAGCTTTATGATGATGAGGTTTTAGGAGCCCATTTTTGTGCTTCCAACACCGGAACTTTAGGCATTTGCCTGTTGGGCAACTTTACCGAAACCAAGCCAACGGACAAGGCCTTGCAAGCATTAAACAAACTGATTAGCTGGAAATCGGCCAAAGACTCCTTGTGGCCTTTGGGTGAATACCCCCATCCACTAAATCAACAGTTGGCTGTTGTTGCGGGCCACCGTCACGGTTGTGCTACCCTTTGCCCCGGCGATTCTGTGCTTTCACATTTGCACACAATCCGTTTCAATAGCAATGCCACCCTGCAAAACTGCGGCATGTTCCTACAGATTGATGATATGCGGAATCAAGTCGCTGATTTGTTGGTTGTGCCAAATCCTGTAACAGCATCTTCCTTTGATGTGTATATATCTGAAAAAGAAGTGTCTGATGTGATGTTATATTCGATGCAGGGCGATCAGGTGGACTTTAATTATGTGCGAAAAGCAAACAGGTTCAGCATCAATACGCAAATGAAACCTGGTTTTTATTTGTTGGTTGTTGTAACAAAATCAGGCGTATTCAGTACAAAACTTGTGAAAACAAGCTAACAAAGACACTTGCAGCTGCTATCTGTAAATGGGAAATGTTATTTTTGTGATGGTTTAATAAACCCATTGAGTGGTTTATAACGAAGGACGCTTAAAGCAATTATGGAAAACAAGAAAACACCGGAAGCCTTACTTTCAGAAATTGAGCGGCTTCAGGCAGTCGTCGATTCATTGAATGAAAAGCTTATCCAGTTTGGAAAGCGCTCGGAGCAGGATATGAATGAAAGGCTTGCCCTCACGCTCAAGAATATTCCACTTGCCATTGTCAACCTTGATAGGTTTGGACAGGTTACGGCAGCCAATCCGGCTTTCCTGAAAGTTTTTGACCTGGAAAGTTCTGATATAGTTGACAAGCTCAATATCAAACAATTTGGTCCTTTTTTGGAAACAGAACTCAGTCAGCGCATAGCCGATTTAATTGATAGTTTGATCGAGTTTGACATTGAAACCCCTTTTCCACAGCGGCCCGACACCTATTTCCGGTGCAAGGGCATAAAGATTTCAAACGATATCAGCAAAGCACTTTCCTTTATAATTATTATAGGCGATGTAAGCAAACGCAAACAAACCGAGCACGAATTGATCAAGGCCAAGGAAAAAGCCGAAGAATCGGATAAGCTCAAAACGGCCTTTCTGACCAGCATGTCGCACGAAATCCGTACGCCAATGAACCACATCATTGGTTTTCTGGATTTTTTGAAGGATCCTGAACTTCCGGCAGAAGAACGCGAAGAATACAGCCAGATTATCTACGATAGCGGCCAGGTTTTGCTCCGGTTGATTGACGACATCATCGACGTGGCCAAAATTGAAGCAGGCCAGATGCGTATTAACAAAACAAGTTTTCTGCTGAATGAGTTTATGAAAACCTTGTACAAGAAATACCACGAACTGGCCATAAAGAAAGGAAAGGAACATATTCATTTTGAATTTGTTACCAATGATATTGATAAAAGCATTGTTGTGGAAACCGATTCGGTGCGCTTGCAACAGATATTGGGGAACTTGCTCGACAATGCTTTCAAATTTACCGAAAAGGGTTCAATCTCTTTTGGATACGGTCTGAGTGGTGACAACAAGCTGCAGTTTTTTGTAGAGGATACCGGCCCGGGCATTCACCCTGACAAGCATGAGTTGATATTCAAGCGTTTCAGGCAGCTC
>CAYTUA010000098.1:0-2551 GCA_964440855.1 uncultured Lentimicrobiaceae bacterium | reverse complement strand
CATGTTAATATTTACAAAATCCGCACGATGAAGACAAGCACCGGAAAGTATTATTTGATCGTTAACGGTGGAGTTTCGCCGCATGGTGCTTTTGATGATGTTAATAATTCTCAATCCAATAGGATTTGGGCCTTACGCTATAATCCTGATGTAGAAGAAACAATTGCAGATGGTGGAACTGGGCAGATTGTAAGCAATGATAATGATGGAACCGTATTAACAACTGACTCTTTAGTTTTTCGTGGTGCTGCTGGCTTAGAAGGTGGCAATGGCGGTTCTTTGGCTGTTGGTGGTGAAGCAATTTCCAATATGGAATTTGGAGTGGGGCATCAGGCAACCGATATGCAAATAATTGGCGATACAGTTTATGTTTCATACTCAAGCTTTCAAGTTCAACAAGACTTCGACCCCGGTGTCTGGGCCTCAACCGCGCAATTTGATGAAAACGGCGTAATCATCGGTTGGACAAAGTGGGAGAGAGTTTATCCAACGGTTGGAAATACAAATGATGATGACCGTTCAAAATTTTTCTCTGTTGATGCTGCAACAGGCCAAATTTGGACGGTTCCGCGTAATAATGCTGGGGCAACAACGCAAGTTTTTAGAAGTGAATGGACAAGCGAATTTACAGTTGAGACTTCTCTGCCTTATCTTTTAAAACGCGATTTCTCCGAAGGCTGCTTTTCTGTTTTAGACCTTCCAAAAGGCACGCCGGGAATTGGAAATCCTGGTGGTAATACTCGAGATAATTCTTTAGTTCTTTTTGGCGGCTACGAAAAAATGGCTTTTGCAAGAACAAAATATGGAAATCAAAATAATGAAACAACAGATTTTTCTGTTGCTGAAAACTATTTAAAAGTTGATATTCCTGGCTGCGGCGTTGTTCGTTGTTTGGGTTATGGAAGATCGGTTTTGAATAACCAAGGATACTTTTTTGCAGGAACAGATAACGGACTGTATGTTTATGCGAGTGGTGCGGGCTTAGGTTTTAATGGAAATACAGGTTTAACTAATTTTGATGGCGCTCCATTTCGAGATGCAGATAACTTCACCTGGCAACGCATGGCCGCGGATGACATCACTGGTCCTGTAACAGCAATCGAAGCGCAGGGAACTAGTATCTTTGTTGTTGAACAAGATGCGCAGGGTGGGCTTGTTTCAAAGCTTCACAGGTTTGAAATTGGCAATGATGTTGCAACAATGGTTGCTGCGCACGATGTCATCGCAAAATCAGGTGAAAACGGAATTCCTGCAAATACAATTTTTACAGGCTTTAAATTGATTACGCAAACTGATGGAGAAAGAATCTCAGTGAGAGGCTTACTTTCAACAAGTTCAGGCTTGTATTATCTTGGGCCTAATTTTTCTTGGGTAGCTGTTGATGATGAACGCGCCTACCTTGGTCTTTTTGGTTCAAAACGCACACCAACAACTGCAGCTGGTAATGATGGATTAGGCAGAAGGCATGTTGCCGTTGCTGCTGCAGATGACAGCAGCGGAAGAGATTATTTCCAGAACAGTGATTATCATTTATTTAAGTTTAATAATAATCGCGACAATTCTACAGACATCCCTTACACAAACAAAGACCATGCCAACAATGCAACAGCTCTAACATACCTCGATCAAACATGGCACTTTTGGTCAGACGGTGGACGCAGATTATACACAGTTGTAAATCCAATGACATCAAGTTATCACGCAATGCGTTCGTTCCCATTCGCAGCAGCCGAGTGGAACATGACAGGTCCTGTAAATCCGCTTTCAAGTTTAGGTGATGTTGGAAGAATTTTCTGGATAGAAAACATTTCGGGAATTGGTGTTTTGATGGCCGGAACTGATAGTGGTGTGATTGCACTGCAGTAGATTGATTTGTAGCCCGATGACTTACGCCATGGGCTACCACAAGGACGCCTCCTTACGGAGACTTAACTTTTGTGTTTTTGTTTTTATGTTTCTTAAGATTTAAATCCGCGTGAGCGGGTGCACTTGTGGTAGCCCATGGCGTAAGTCATTGGGCTACTTCTATCCCCACAAAGAGCTAACTGGAACAGCCCAAAGATTATTTCCAAAAGGGATCTTTTGGTCTCCAGTATATAAAACAATTCCGGCTACAAAGTTTTTCCCAACAGTTTCTTGTAAATGTTTTAGCCCTTTAAAGTCATTTACTTTGCATGTTTGATTCCCTTTAATTTCAATACCAACAACTTGTCCTGCAATATTTTCTAAAACAATATCAACTTCTATTCCTGTTGTTGTGCGATAGTGAAAAAGGTTTATTAAATTTTTATTCCAAGAGACCTGTTTTAATAGTTCTGTTACGATAAAATTTTCGAATGCTTTTCCAAAAATTTTAGGTTCAGTTGCAAGACGGTTTTCGTCAGCTTTTAATAAGTGTAATAATAGTCCGGAATCTGCAATGTAAACTTTTGGTGATTTTACTAAGCGTTTAGACAAGTTTGCATGCCAGGGCTGTTGGAGCGTGATCAAAAAAAGAGTTTTTAGTAAAGTGATGTAACGGTTTAAGGTGGTAGTTGGTATTCCACTTGAT
>CAYTUA010000097.1:0-5039 GCA_964440855.1 uncultured Lentimicrobiaceae bacterium | reverse complement strand
ATTTAATGCTGGTGTATGTAGAAATTTCGTAAGTAGATTTTCCGATTTTAGCCCCCCTTTTGTTCTACGATAATTACCGTAAATATTTGGATATGTGGTGATTATTTCACCTTTTCTTCACACTTGACAAGGTCGAAAGCCCCTGCTTGCGGGAGTTTGGAGGCTATAGACCGCGCTTCGCGCTCATAAATTATAGTAAACTTGATAATCAATAAATGAACACCTTCAATAAACAACAATAAATACCTATCTATCACAAACTATAAAACAACTCCGCACCCGGCCCAATGGGCAATCCAAGGGTAATCCATATAATTAGGAGTGCAAGCCAGAATAACAAAAAGGCCATTGAATAGGGCAGCATGGTGGCGATGATGGTTCCCACGCCTGCTTTTTTGTCGTATTTTTCCATAAAGGCTACAATCAGGGCAAAGTACGACATCATGGGCGAAATAATATTGGTAACGCTATCGCCCACGCGGTAAGCCAATTGGGTAAATTCAGGTGAGTAACCCAACAGCATAAACATGGGGATAAACACAGGTGCCATAATGGCCCATTTGGCCGAAGCGCTTCCAATAACCAGGTTTATCACAGCCGAAACCAACACCAAAGCAATCATCAGCGGGATATTGCCCAGTCCGATTGAGCTGATGAGGTCGGCACCCTTTATGGCAAAAATGAGCCCCAGGTTGGTCCAGTTGAAATAAGCCACAAATTGGGCGGCAAAAAACACCAATACGATGTACACTCCGAGTGTTGACATGGATTTCCCCATGCCGTTGATCACATCGCTGTCGTTGTTAAGTGTTTTGGCACCAAGGCCATATACGATACCTAAAATGCCGGCAATCAGGAAAATCATGGCAACAATGCCCGACATAAATGGGGAGCGAAGCAAATCACCTGTTTCGGGATCGCGCAGAAAGCCACTGCCCCAAACATGGTCCCAAACACCACCATCGATAGGCATGGTTGCCCAAAGCATCAGCAATAAAAGCACCCAAAAGGCATAATTGGTCCAGCGCAGGCCTCTTTTTTCGTTGACCGAAATTTGTTCAATTTCTTCCGGCTTGGCATGGCCGGTGTATTCACCGAGGCGCGGGACAACAAATTTTTCAGTAACCCAGGTGCCTACAGCTGCAATAAAAAAGGTGGAAACAAACATGAAATAATAATTGGCCGCCGGATTCACCTCATAGGCTTTGTCGATGATGTGGGCAGCTTCTTCCGAAAGGCCTGCCAGCAAGGGGTCGATGGTGCCCAACAGCAAATTGGCACTGTAGCCGCCCGAAACACCTGCAAATGCTGCGGCAAGGCCGGCAATAGGGTGCCGGCCAACAGCCAGGAAAATCATGCCGCCAAGCGGTACAAGCACCACGTAGCCCACTTCGCTGGCCATATTGGATAAAATACCGGCAAAAACAATGGCAAAGGTTAAAAGTTTGGGCGGTGCCGACAAAACCAACTTGCGCAATAAAGTGGACATCAACCCACTCGACTCCATGATGCCGATGCCGAGCAAAGCAACCAAAACGGTTCCCAAGGGGGCAAAGCCCGTGAAATTGGTTACCATATTGGTCAAAATCATATGAAGGCCTTCAACCGAAAGCAGGCTGAAAGGCTGAATTACTTCTTTGGTGCCGGGATGAATCACCTCCAGGTCAAATAGGCTGACAATGCCCGATAGCAGAATGGTGCCACCCGCAAAAATCGCAAAAAGAGTTGCCGGATGAGGCAATTTGTTGCCTACCACCTCTATGGCATTGAGCATACGCCCGATCCATCCTTTATTGTTTGTAGTATTTGATGTCATATGATTGATTTTTTTGAAATATCCTGGTTCACATTCATTGTATGAAATGTGAGCAAAAGCCGCAAATATAGTATTTTTTTTAGCGATCATGCTGGAAGTTGCTTTTTGAACAGCATCTAAATCACTTTAAATTAATAATTTATACGCCTAATAAGAAAAGTGTAATTTGGATGTAATAGATTTGCACCTTATTCGTCTTAGATTCGATTATGAGCCCGGAAGCATTCATACAGAAAGTGAACCCCTTTAAAAACAAAGTGTACAGGCTTTGTTTGAGGTTTTTATCAGATACTGATGAAGCAGCCGATGCAGTTCAGGAGCTTTATATGAAATTATGGACAATGCAGGAAAAACTTGATCATATCAACAACCTCGAGGCTTTTTCGATGACCCTGGCACGCAACCATTGCCTCGATCAGTTGAAAGCTGGCCGTCGGACGACCACTACGCTGACAGAGAATGTCCCTTCTGATGCGGTGGACCCCACAAGGCAAATGGAAATGAGGGAGACAAGTAAAATTGTGGGTTTTTTGATCAACCAACTTCCTGAACTGCAACGTACAGTTATCCACCTGCGTGATGTGGAGCAATACGAATTTGAAGAGATTGAGGCTATTACCGGATTAAAAACCAATGCTATCCGGGTAAATCTGTCGAGAGCAAGAAAAAAAATACGTGAAAAACTGCTAAAATACCAACACCATGAATTCGCGTGAAATAGAACATTTATTAGAGAAATACTTCAATGGCGAAACAAGCCTGACAGAGGAGCAATCCATACGCGATTGGTTTGCACAGGATGAATTGCCTTTGCACCACAAACCATTGAAAGCCCAGTTCATGTTTTTTTCAAACGCTAAAAAGGACATGCCGGCATTGGATACTGCTTTTGAAGACCGTTTTTTGAGTACACTTAAGAAACAGCAAAAGCAACACAAAATACAAAAGCGGAAGACCCTGCTGTTGACAATTACAGGGATTGCTGCCAGTATCTTAATTGTAGCAGCTATGTTTTTTCAGAATAAACCAAATAGGCTGGAAGACAGTCTAAACGATCCGGAGATTGCTTATCTGGAGATACAACAGGCGCTCATTTTTGTTTCGGGAAAATTGAATCAGGGATTGAAACCTGCCCAAAAAGCAAGTGACAATTTCAATGAGGGCCTTGAACAAACAAGGCGTATCTCAAAGCTTTATGAAGTGCAAAATTTATTTATGATGGAATAATAACAAATTAAAATCTTAAAACAATGAAAAAGAATCAATTAAATTCAATTATCTTCTTGTTGTTGATGGCACCGGTCATGTTGTTTTCACAGACCCATAGCATCGACAAAATTTATGAAAAGTATGCCGGTAAGGAGGGCTTTACCTCCATCAATATTTCTTCTGAAATGTTTAGGTTGGCGGCAAGCCTTAGTGCTTCTGCCGATCCTGAAAATGCTGAAGATATGAACGAGATTCTGGCACAACTCAAAGGCATGAAAATTCTTGTTTACAACCAAGCCAAGGAAAGCATCAATGCTGCAGAACTGAAAAGGGAAATTCAAAAAACGATCAGCAGCATCGACTTCTCAGAGTTGATGACGGTTGAGGAAACTGACAGTAAGGTGCGCTTCCTGACAAAATCAGGCCCAGGCGGAAAAATCAGTGAAATGATCATGGTAGCCGAAGATGGCAATGAGATTGTAGTGATGAGCTTTACCGGCCTCATCGACCTTGAAACTATAGGAAAGATTTCCCGCTCCATGAATGTGCAAGGCATGGATAAGCTGGATAAGTTGAATGACAAGGAGTGAGTTTTTTTGTGATCCAGTGAGTCAGTTTGTTTGCGGGAGCTTATTTTGTGAGGCTGTGATTCTGTGAGTCAGTGTGTTTGAGGGTCTTTTATTTGTGAGTCAGTGAGTCTGTGATTCTGTGAGTCAGTTTGTTTGAGTGAGCTTATTTTGTGATGCTGTGAGTCAGCGATTCAGTGTGTTTGAGGGTCTTTATTTTGTGATGCTGTGAGTCAGCGGCTGCATATTTGCCGCGCCTCGCGCACAGCCTCACAGCTTCACAGAATCACAGCCTCACAGCTTCACAGCCTCACAGCCTCAAAAAAAACTCACTGCTTCTTAGCCCGCTCAAAGGGCTTTGTTTGGTCGAACAGGTACCGATAGGTGGTATGTGTTTTATGCAATTGCCCACCAATATTTTCCACCACCTTGATCATAGCCGGATTGAAATCACCTATCCAATTCATCTCTATATCTTTGTAAGGAAAACCTGGCTTATATACTTCTTTTTCGAACGATTCAATTATAGCCCCATCTACCCCTTTGCCCTGGTGCTCCGGAACGATACCAAAAATACGCCCCACCACACGGGTGCAGCTTTTGCGGACTTTCAGGTAATACATAAATCGCAATTTATTAAACCAATTCATTTTGCCATTGAAACGCCAGATTATCTGGTTCAGGTCCTGCATCATGATGAAAAAGGCAATGGGTTTTCCCTGGTAATATCCAAAGTGCACCAATCTGGGGTCGAGTACAGGTTTCATTTTTTTAAGCAGGCTCATCGCATGCATTTTTGTAATGGGTTTTACGCCAGGAATGACAGCCCATGCTGCATTATAAATTTGCATAAAATCATCGGCATATCGCTCCATGTTTTTCCAGCGCAGGATTTCGAAGCTGTAATCGGGATTGCTTCTTATGCGGGCTGCCTTTTCGCGTATAACATCCTTAACGCCTTCGCTGTTGATGGGTCGTTTGAAAGTGAACTGGTTAAAATAATTTTTAAAACCATAGTTCTCAAACAGCTCCTTATAATAGGGGTAGTTGTATGTCATATTGTAAACGGGTTCCTGAAAACCATCCACAAGCACGCCCCAAAAACTGTCGCGGTCGCCAAAATTAATGGGACCATCCATGGCTTCCATACCCCTTGCCTGGAGCCAGGCCTTGGAGGCATCAAAAAGTATATTCGCCGCCTGTTGATCATTGATGCAATCAAAAAAACCACAACCTCCGGTTGGCTGACCATTGTTTTTGGCTGTTTTTGGATCAATAAAGGCTGCAATGCGCCCAATAGTCAGGCCAGCTTCGTTTTTGAGCAGCCAACGGATGATTTCCCCTTGTCTTAATTTCTTGTTTTTTTCCTTGTCAAAAACCTTTTCAACATCCTGATCGAGGTGGCGTATCCAGTTTTTGTCATTCTTATAGAGCCTGGCAGGTAAATC
>CAYTUA010000096.1:0-5099 GCA_964440855.1 uncultured Lentimicrobiaceae bacterium | reverse complement strand
GGGCCATAAGCATCTACGCAAAGTATTTAACACCAGTGGAATAATTATCCATACCAATTTGGGTAGGGCTCCTTTCAGTGCACAAATGCTCCATGATTCCTTTGGGGTGCTGCAAGGATACAGCAATCTGGAATTTGATTTGGAAACGGCTAAGCGGGGCAGCCGGAACGACCATGCTGCTGGCTTGTTGCGCTTTCTCACCGGGGCCGAGGATGTTTTGGTGGTAAACAATGCTGCTGCAGCCGTGATGATGGTGTTGCGCGCCTTTGCTAAAAATCGCGAAGTGATTGTTTCGCGTGGTGAATTGATCGAGATCGGGGGTTCATTCAGAATACCCGATATCATGGCGGCATCTGATTGCCAGATGGTAGAGGTGGGAACCACCAATAAAACCAGGCTGGACGACTTTGAAAATGCCCTGTCTGAGCAAACAGGACTTTTGTTTAAAGCCCACAAGTCAAACTACATCATCAAAGGTTTTACCGAGGAAGTTAGCCCAACTGAATTGGCTAAATTGGGTAAGAAATACCAAATACCGGTGCTTTACGATTTGGGCTCGGGTCTGTTGCGCCGGATTGACCATCCAGCCTTGTCAAGCGAACCGGATGTGCGCCAGGCACTGGCTACAGGTGTTGACCTCGTTTGTTTTAGCGGTGACAAACTCCTGGGCGGTCCTCAAGCCGGCATTATTGCAGGAAAAAAGCATTTGATCGACAAACTCAAAAAGGAACCCATGATGCGGGCCTTAAGGGTTTGTAAAACAACATTGGCACTGCTCGAAACGGCTTGTTCTTATTACCTCAAGGAGGAGGATTTAATGGAAAAAAATTTGATATTCAAGGCGTTTCATCGCAATAAAGCCCTAATCCGCCAATCGGCTGAGAAACTGCAGGCACTGCTTCAATCAAAAAGTATTGAAACCATAGTGGTTCCCTCCGAAGGACAGTGCGGCGGCGGTACTTTGCCCGATTCGGCTATCAATAGTTTTGCGCTGAAGTTGCAATATGGGAAGTCCAACAAGGAAAAGGCAGGTTTTGCCGCCCGAATGCACCAGCAATTGCTTGTTGGCAAAAACCCTGTGCTCGCCATCCTGAAGCAAGGCCAGTTGCTGTTTGATATGCTCACTGTTGACGAGCCTGAAATTGAAAGCATCGCCAACGCCATTGTTGAAAGCTATCAACAGGTTTTAGAAACGAAATGAAACACTTAATTATTGGTACGGCTGGGCATGTTGATCATGGTAAAACATCTTTAATCAGGATGTTAACTGGAATTGACTGTGATACCCATAAGGAAGAGAAACAAAGGGGTATTACCATCAATCTCGGTTTTTCTTACCTGAAACTACCTGCTGGCGAATCGGTTGGGATTATTGATGTGCCCGGTCATAAAGATTTCATCAATACCATGATTGGTGGTGCCTGTGGCATAGATATGGTTTTGCTGGTTGTGGCTGCTGATAGCGGTATTATGCCACAAACTGTTGAACATATGAATATTATCTCATCCCTTGGTATAAAGCGAGGCATTGTCGCCCTTACCAAATCTGACCTGGTAGATGAGGAACTGCTGGAATTGGCTGAGTTGGAAGTGGCTGATTTTTTATCAGATACACCGCTGAAAGATGCTCCCATCGTAAAGGTTTCTGCGACAACAGGAATGGGAAAGGATGCCGTGGTGCAGGCTGTTGCAGATTGTATTGTAAATGCTGACGAACGTCCTTTTAATACCGTGTTCCGGATGTATATCGACAGGATTTTTACGGTGAAGGGTTTTGGAAGTGTGGTTACTGGCTCTGTCATTGGTGGAAGCATTCAGGCCGATCAGGAGGTGTTTCTACTTCCCGGGAATAAGCAAAGGCTCAGGGTGCGCTCCATAGAAAGGCATGGGCATGCAGTGGATAAGGTTGTTGCAGGCGACAGGGCTGCCATCAACCTGATCGGGTTGAAAAGTGAGGCTTATGAGCGGGGAATGCTGCTCAGCGACAAGCCCCTGGAGGGAACGCAGATGATTGATGCCAGCATCCGTTTTTTTGATGCCGATACCACTTTGTCAATCTGGTCAAAAATTATTTTAATAAGTGGCACTTTCAATTGTCAGGCCCGCATGCATTTGCTGGATGCGGGTAAGCTTACCGCCGGTGAAGAGGCACTCGTTCAGATTCATCTGAGTAAAACAGGAATATTAATGCCCAAGGATAACTTTATCATACGGAACTCATCAGGAGATGGTACCCTGGGTGGCGGATTTGTGATTGAACCTTTTCCGCTGCACCACCGCAAACGTACAGCCAATCTGATAGAGGAGCTGAGCAGACAGCGCAATAATATACTGGGGGAGCATAGTTTGGGTGAGCTGATACATGCACGACTCAAGAAGGAGTTCAGGCCATTTTTAGAAAATGAAATGGCGGAAAAGCTTAATGTGACTGCTGAAGAAATACTCAAAGAATCGAAAAATCAAAATCGCGGATTTATTGTCTACCCTACTGAGCAAGGAAATATATTGATTCACAAGCATTTTGATTTGTCCTACAGAAAAAAGATTCATCAGGCCATCAGTGATTATCACCAGCGGAACCCATTATCTGCAGAAGGGCTTGAAGTAGCAGAACTAACTGGTAAATTGGGTTTCTCCAAATCTGCTGTTGGAAAGCTTTATCTGGAGCACTTGCTGATACAATTGCTTTCGGAGGGCGTGCTGGATAAATACAATAAAAGCTGGATCATCAAGGGGCACCAACCAAACTTTGATAAGCAAAGCCTCGAAGAGATTGACTGGCTGGAGCAGGAAATACTGGCTTGTGGAGAGAACAAGGCTGTTTTTGCCGAAATTGAAGAAAAGGCCATAAAACGCAGAATACAAAAACATAAACTAAGGTCGTATATGTCCCATTTGGCTGCAATGAACAAGATCCGGTTTTTCAAGGCTGACTTTATCCACATTGACCTATTGGAAAAATACCGGAACTTATTGATAAGTCAGTTGAAAGAACATGAAAACGGAATAGAAATAATGACTTTTAAGGAATCATTGGGGAGTAAAAAATTGCGTGCTTTTTTGTTTCAACTGTTCGAGGCCGACGGCTTAATTCGTCTCGAGATACATGAAGACAACGACACAAAAGTATTTTTGAATCAAGAAGATATAAAGGAAACAGCGTACAATTAGTATTTTTTTTTGTCAATAAACTGTAATAAAACACTATACAAAACCTAAATATACGGCATGTCCATTTACCTCGACAACTCGGCAACTTCATTTCCCAAACCAGCAGCAGTGGTGAAGGCCATGAGCGATTACCTGAACAATTATGCGGCCAGTCCGGGTCGTTCGGCACATGCCCTTTCGGTGCAGGCTGCCCGCGCCGTTTTTGAAACACGCGAATTGCTTGCTTCTTTCTTTAACCTGGACGATTCTGAAAGGGTGATTTTTACAGCCAATGCCACGCTCGCATTGAATATGGCCATCAAAGGTGTCTTAAAGCAAGGCGACCATGTGATTATCAGCCATATGGAACACAATTCGGTGCACCGGCCCTTGCGATGGCTCGAACGGCAGGGACTTATTGAGCTTTCGGTAGTAAGCTGTGATAAAGCTGGATATATGGACCTGGACGAATTGAAGACAATGTTCAGGCCCAATACAAAAATGCTGGTTGCTATTCATGGTTCCAATGTGTCGGGGGCGGTGCAGCCTATCAGGGAAATAGGGCATATCTGCCGGCAACACAATTGTCTGTTTTTGCTCGATGCGGCCCAAACAGCCGGCTTTGTTCCTATCGATATGCAAAGTGATTGTGTTGATATACTAGCGTTTACAGGCCACAAAAAACTTTACGGTCCTCCCGGCATTGGAGGCCTTTGCGTTGGAAAAAATATACTGATAGAAACCTTTGTCCATGGTGGTTCGGGAAGCCATTCGGAGCTGGATACCCACCCCACAGCTTATCCCGACAGACTGGAAGCCGGCACACCCAATAGCGTCGGAATCATCGGGCTACAGGCAGGGCTGCGTTATGTGCTTGAAAAAGGGCTGGAAAACATCAGATTAGCTCAGCTGGAGCTGACACAAATACTGCTGAATGGCCTCATTAAGCTGGATAAAATTACCTTGTATGGCCCTGAAAATAATTCAAACCGTTTACCATTGGTTTCCATCAATGCCCAGGGGATGGTGCCAAGTGAACTGGCACGCCGGCTCGATAGTGAATATGGGGTTATGGTGCGTGCTGGTTTGCATTGTTCGCCGCTTGCGCATAAAACTATCGGAAGTTTTCCACAGGGGACGGTGCGCTTTAGTATCGGTGCATTCAACACAGCTGAAGATATTCAAAAAACCATTGCAGCACTAAACGAAATACTCTATTAATCAATAGATTAAACTAAATAATGAAAACAATAGACGCGAAAGGCCAATTATGTCCCATGCCATTGATTATGACCAAAAAGGCACTGAGTGAAATAGCTGGCAACGAAACACTTGAAATACTTATTGACAACGATACCTCGGTGAAGAATGTTAGCCGGTTCTTGCATGAGCACGAGATGACGGTCAAAACAGAAAAGCAAGGCGATGTTTACCGCTTGCTGGTAACCAAAACGGGTACAATTCCAGAAGCGGTTAAGGCGGAAGAATACTGCGAAACCACACCAAGCATTTCAGGGAGTTATATAATTGCTTTTCAGCAAAATACACTTGGTAAAGGCCCCGAGGAGCTTGGTGAATTGCTGATCAAAGGCTTTATCAATACATTGCCTGAACTGGACAAGAAGCCAGCGAGCCTGGTATTTATGAATACCGGCATTTTTCTGGCTTTAAAGGATTCACCCGTATTGGAATCCCTCAGAAAACTGGAACAAGCGGGCGTAAACATTTTGGTGTGTGGCACCTGCCTGGATTATTTTGGTAAAAAGGATAAAATTGGTGTCGGTATTGTTTCCAATATGTATGATATTTTAGGCCTTATGGCGACAGCACCCAAAGTGTTGTATCCATGATATTTAAATATAAACAATGAGTCCACTCCGAAAAGTCAATTTGCCCCTGAATCCCCCAAGGGGGACTTTTTCAAACTGCTTATTTTTAGTGACTTCCTT
>CAYTUA010000095.1:0-6548 GCA_964440855.1 uncultured Lentimicrobiaceae bacterium | reverse complement strand
AAACCCCGGCATACCCATCATATTCCTTACAGCCAAATCGCTGAAGGAAGACAGGTTAAAGGGTTTTCAGCAAGGCTGTGACGATTATATTACCAAACCATTCAGCACCGAAGAACTGAGCATGCGCATCAAGGCCATTTTGAGGCGGTGCATGCGTGCTGAGGATTATGATGATAAGCATGATAACGCTATCAGGTTCGACATCGGTAAATACACTTTCGATGTGGAGAATATGATGCTTTTATCCAATGACAAAAAACAATCGCTTACGCGTAAGGAGGCTGCCCTGCTGAAACTGCTTTGCGAATTTAAAAACAGGATTTTGCCGCGCGACCTGGCCCTGAATTTGTTATGGGGCGATGCCGACTATTTTGCCGGTCGAAGCATGGATGTGTTTATTGCCCGTCTGCGCAAATACCTGAAAGATGACCCAAATGTTGCCATTATCAATGTGCATGGCACAGGCTTCAGGCTCGAGGTTGCAGAATAGCTCCTGCTTTACTGATTTTTCCCACCAAGGCTGGAAAGAACACAAAGTTCATGTTCAGCTATTGAGTTGGTCAAAATCCTTTTGTGTGCTTCGCGCGTTTTGTGGGATTCCTTGATAGTATCAAACCACTTTGTTTTTTCCCACTAAGGCCGCAAAGAACACAAAGGTTAGATGTGGCTATTGCGTTGGTTAAAATCCCTTTGTGTGCTTCGTGCGCTTTGTGAGATTCCATGACCCTCTGCTGCGTGATGACATCGCGTGTTAACGAAATAAACTAAAACTTAATTTGTATGATTCCATAATCTATTTTAGATCCACGATTTACCACACGATACAATCGCAAGGTAGCGGGGCATGGAACCAGGTTTCGGCTTGAGGTAAACGAAGCGGATTAAAAAAAATACCATTTTTTAAGATCAAATTTCAATATTGTGTTAATTTTTATAATTTAGCACTCCAAACCACGGTTGACATATCCTGATTGGACAAACCAGTTTTAGACATGGATGTAGTTGATACAAAACAGGGTGATTGAAATTATCGTAAACAGAGAAGATGCAAAAGACCCAAACTCATTATTTTTTTAACTACTTTTTGCAATTGCTTGCAGTGGCTTTTATTGTGATGCTTGGGATATCATGCGACCAGCAACAACAGACAAAAGATTTTAGTCTGATATTTTAATGGAAACAACTTTAATACAACGAATTAAGAGATATTCAGAATAAATTTTCATTACTTTTGAATTTAATGGAGTCCAGAAACCATCAAAACGGGGCGAATTCCGAAAAGCCAAATGAGTAGGAAAAATTAATACAAGTACCAAATGATTAAAAAAATCAAACTCATTGCAGCATCAATTACCTTGGTAGTAATGATGACTGGATGTGCATTAACACTGCCTGTTAATGCAACTAGCAACTCGGTAGGAAGTAAAGTTGGCACTGCCAAAGCAACTGGTTATTTAGGAATTCTCTTTTTTGACCAGGACGCAAGTATTCAAACCGCAGCGAGAAATGGAGGAATTACAAAAATTTCTACAGTTGACATTAAGCAGTCAAACGTCCTGAACATAATCATTACATATGAAACGATTGTAACAGGCGAATAAAAACAAAAATGCGAGGCGTGAAAATCTAATTTTCACGCCTCGCATTCAAATTAAGCTCAAATATGATAAAAAGATATTTTGTGTATTTTTCATTATTATTAATCTTTTCATGTACTAGTGAAAAAGAAGAATACATGCATCTTTTTGATGGTGTAAACTTTAGATTAAAAGACGGAGAAACTGTCGGAAAAACAGATGCTAAAGTTCTGCAAAAATACAACACTTACTTTAACAATCTTGATTCAGCACAAATACCATTGTTTAAGTATATTAGAGGTACTACCTATGAAATTTTCATTGGATTACCACTAGATTTTGATATCAATGAAATACTTCATCATAAAATATTGAATATATATTCGTTAAATAAAAAACTTGACCCCAAAAGCGATACTTCTATCTATTTTCTAAATTACTATGATAAACAAAACAATAACTATTTCGAGGAATATTTAATCAAACCAACAGAAACTTCTTTGATTTACTTAGCAGCCTTTATTACTTTAACAGAACATGAAGAGTTTTTCTCTGGGAATATAGAACTGCAAGAAAGACTAATGAAAAAACTCCCTTAAAAAATGCCAACCAAATTTATGCCTTCCCTTACTTGGATTATAAATGCAAGTTTTGTTTTAGGCTATTTACTTGCCTCATCCTGTTCTATAATTAAACCAAATACAATTAAATCAGGAAAAAGACATTATGAAACATTTTATGTTGGTGATGAAGGCACACAATACTTCATTAAATCATTAGTCTTTGAGAGCATTACCAGAGAATACTCCGAGTTAGATTTTACTTTTCGATACCAAAACGAATTAAAAGATTCTGCAACTATTAATATATCCATATACAGTGACAATATTTTTCGAAATATTGATAGCTTAAGGTTATATAATGGGGTCGATTTATATGTATTAAAAAAAATGAATCTCCTCTTTACTGACAGGTATAAAACTATGTATAAAAGTAGGTTTAGTGGCAAACTAAGCCCAGTTGCCCTAAGAAATATGTTTTTATATAATAACTGGGAATTGCATCTTTATAGCAATAGTATAAACATCCAATATAGCACCCCAAAAAATACACGAAAAAAAATTAATAAACTCAACCATTTATTATTTGATATTTTCTGATGACTTCATTGCTGAATTGAATAACCAGATCAGAATGCTTTTAATAGGAATCGCAAAAAGCCTCATTAAATTACTGTACTAATACCGCTTTCTACCGTTTAAATTTAAAACCACGAAATGATCCTTCGACCATTTCGTGGCTTTTTTTTTACGTTTAGTGATCTGACTTGATGGGCTTAAAAAACACCATCCATTTTCAACCACTCGCGCTTCTCCCCACAAGTTGCTTCCACATCAGCGACTGATTTTGGGATGGGCTTGCCCAAAATGCGGTTTCCGGTTTCAGTAACCAACACATCATCCTCAATACGGATGCCTCCAAAATCCTTGTATGTTTCCACCTTGTCGTAATTGATAAATTCCATGAATTTCCCTTCGCTGCGGAACTTATCAATCAGTGCAGGAATAAAATAAATGCCGGGCTCATTGGTCAAAACAAATCCTGGTTTTAACTTTTTACCCAAACGCAGGTAAGCGGTGCCGAACTGCGTAGCGCGCTGTGTATGTTCATCATAGCCCACATAGTTCTCGCCAAGTCCTTCCATATCATGCACATCCATACCCATCATATGCCCCAGTCCGTGGGGGAAGAAAAGGGTATGCGCACCAGCAGCAACGGCTTCATCCACATCGCCTTTCATCAATCCAAGGTTTTTTAATCCGGAGGTAAGAATACGAGCAGCCATCAGGTGCATTTCCCTGTATTCAATGCCCGGTTTGGTGGCAGCTATGGTTTCCATCTCCGCTTTCAGCACAATTTCATAAATTTCCTTTTGCCTCTGGTTAAACTTACCCCCTACCGGCGTAGTGCGGGTAATATCGCTCGAATAAAGGGTGGTTGTTTCGGTGCCTGTGTCAACAACCAACATGCGGCCTTCTTTCAAGTCATTGCCATGGTAGTGGTTGTGCAAAGTTTGCCCGTTGATACTTAATATGATCGGAAACGAAACCGGGCCTCCGTGTGCCAGGGCAATCCCTTCGATGGTGCCGGCAATTTCGCGCTCATTCATGCCCGGTTTGGCCATTTTCATGGCAGTGGTGTGCATCAGCCAAGCAGTATCAACCGCTTTTTCAATTTCAATAATTTCAATTGGCTCCTTTATTTCTTTCAGCTGAACAACCGCTTTGATCAGGTCGATACTGGCATTGGCCTTCACTTCGTGGGGTGGCATACCAAGCAAACGGCCCAGTTCCATCATCATTTCACCGCGGTAAGGAGGCAAAAAATGTATGGTACGCCCACTGCTTTTGGCTTTGCTTATATAATCCACGATTTTGGCATAGGAATAGGTTTCACCAATGCCCACCTTTGCAGCCAATTCTGAAGTGGCTGGTTGAGGACCCATCCAGATGATATCGTCAATATCAAAATCGTTTCCGAAAAGGATTTCATCACCACTTTCAAAATCGATCAGACCAATAAAACCAGGATGGTCAAGGCCAAAGAAATAGGAAAAATGGCTGTCCTGACGAAAATGGTAGATATTGGCCGGATAGTTAAAGGCAGCGTCCTGGTTGGCCGGAAACAAGGCTATACCCTTGTTGATCAGTTCTTTAAGTTTGTTTCGGCGATTGGCATAAACTTCTTTTTTAAACATAGATAAAATGATTTTTTGATTTGTAATTAATTGTTTCGGATTTATTGCATAAGTGATTCTATATCACAGGCCTCGATAGGGATATCAGCCATCAGGTCAACAGGCCCGTTTTCGGTTAGGAGTATATCATTTTCGAGCCGGATACCAATTTTTTCAGCAGTTATATACAAGCCGGGCTCACAGGTAAGGACCATCCCTGGTTTCAGTGGCTCAAACTTTGACCCCACATCATGCACATCCAGTCCGATGGGGTGGGCCACACCGTGCATAAGATACTGGCGGTAAAGCGGTGATGCGGGGTCCTGGCTTTTTACATCTTTAGCAGTAAAAAGGCCCAATCCTATCATCTCTTCCTCCATCATTTTCCAGCAGGCCTGGTTGATACCATCTACCGTATTTCCGGGCACATAAAGCGCACGGGTTTTTTTGAACACCCGCAAAACAGCTTCATAGCATTGCCTTTGCCTTGCACTGAATTTGCCATTTACCGGCAAAGTGCGGCTCAAATCGGCGGTATAGTTGGCATATTCGGCTCCGAAGTCGAGCAGCAACAAATCGCCATCATGCAATTGCTTGTTGTTGGTGTTGTAATGCAAAATGCAACTATCGGCCCCACCGGCAACAATGGGGTAATAGCCATGTCCATTGGCCCTGTTTATGGTGAATTCGTGCTCCATTTCGGCTTGCACCTCAAATTCATAAACACCCGGTTTCACAAAGGCAGCAATCCGCTTGAAGGCTTTGTGGGTTATACCGCATGCTTTTCTCAGCAATTCGATTTCTTCACTTGATTTGCATTCGCGCAAGGCGGTTAGCAAAGGGGCGGCACGCCTATAGCTGTGCAAAGGATATTTTTCGCGCAACTGATGCGCCAGGCGCAACTGCTTGCCGGCAATAGGGGTGAAAAATTTGATGTACTCGTTGTTGTTCAGCCACACAGTTTCGGCATAATTCATTACTTCCTGCAACACGTTTTCAAAACTATCGTTTGTTTGCACCCTATCGATTCCCGAAATAGCTGTAGCTTCGGCAGGGTTTAGTTTGTGGCCTTCCCAAACAGCAGCAACAGGATCAAATTTGGCAATGAAAAGCACTTCCTGAAATGCGGGGTTGGGGCAATCGGGAAACAGCAAAAGACTGGTTTCTTCTTGCTCAATGCCAGTGAGGTAAAAAAAATCGGACTGCTGCCTGAAAGGAAAAAACTGATCGCCGTTGCGCGGCATTAGTTCGGCCGATTGTAAAATAACGAGACTCCCTCCAGGCAGCAGTTTCTTTAGGTTTTCACGGTTCTGTTGAAACAAATTTTTATCGATCGGCAAGTAGCGCATAGTCCTTTTTATGTTGAATCAATCTAAATTGTCAAAAAAATAGAAAAACTGTATAAATATATCCTTACATTTGTTTGCTCAACTTACAAAAGTAGTTTTTTTCATGTTTTATCCAATCAAAATAACCCATCACTTGTTTTATATAGCAAAATGAAGCACTATGAGTAAAGCAGTTTTACACTATTCATCCATCACCAAAAAAATCATCATGTCGCTGGCCGGCCTGTTTTTGATTACTTTTTTGGTGGTTCACCTCGCCATCAACATTTTGATATTATTTGATGACAGCCGTGAATTATTCAACCAGGCCGCCCATTTCATGATTACCAATCCTTTGATACAAGGTTTTCAGTGGGTGCTGTTTGCCGGATTCATCCTCCACATCATACTGGGTTTTGTGCTTCAGGTGCAAAACTGGGTAGCCCGCCCTACGCGCTACGAACGCAAGGGGCACAGCGAAACATCCTATTTTTCAAAGTTTATGATTCATACGGGTGTTATTGTGCTGATATTTTTAGCCATTCACATGGCCAACTTTTTCTTTCGGGTAAAATTTGGCGAAGTGCCGATGATCACCTACGAATCGGGCGACTCTTACAGGGATGTAGGCCTGCTTGTAGTTGAGTTGTTCAAGGATTTGGGCTATGTTATTTTTTACATCATTTCACTTTTACTACTTGGTTTTCATTTAGATCACGGCTTTCAGTCGGCATTTCAGTCGCTGGGACTGTATCACAAAACCTATACCCCGGTCATCAAGTTGATTGGTAAGTTTTATTCTATCGTTGTAACAGCGGGTTATATTGCTATTCCGGTAGTACTTTATTTCTTTTAAAAGCACAGAAAAGATATGGCAAAGTTAGACGCAAAAATTCCAAATGGCCC
>CAYTUA010000094.1:0-6032 GCA_964440855.1 uncultured Lentimicrobiaceae bacterium | reverse complement strand
TCACACTACATATACACCCAATCGTTATAAGCCATTTTAATGACAATCATCGATACCAAAAGACATATCGAAATTAGCGAAGGCTATCAAGGTATAAACTTGACAGAATTTGCTATTGGGGTTGATGAACAAATTAGCAACGACCAAATTATTAACACCTTCATTTGCTCAAAAAATTACTCATTTGACAGTTTGCGTGACTGTGTGAAAGCTGAACCAGACAAAGATTATTTGAGACAAGCTTTTGACATTGACAAAATAAAAATCACCGACTTCAAGAAAACAGACAAACAAGGAGTATCAAAATTCCTTATTGACTTTTTAAATGAACCAGACTGGGGTGACGATAGATACCAATTTGCTAAACTACTCGACAGATATTTTGAAATTCACAATGAATTTGGGGACAACGAGTTTTATATTTTATCAAAAGACTGGTTCGGCAAAGAAGATGAAAGAGTAGTTGAACCCGAAAGTTGGATTTATAACTATTACTTTTTGATTATTTCGATAGACAGGAAATCAAACTTATTGACATTGACAGAATGGACATACGATTAACAAAATGACAGAAAAAACGGCTTATAACAGGCGTTTGGCTCAATGGCGGGTTGAGTGCTTCTATGACAGTTTAGTGCAAGGTTCAAGCTTTGTGCTTCTAATGAACATTTGTGATAAAAAATCCGCCACTGCGCCAAGCGCCAAACCGTTATAGGGCATTTGAAAAAAGACGCACGACAAAAGACAACATCAAAAATGACTGAAAGAGACAAAAAGGAGAAAAGAAGAGATGTGATGATAAACTATTTTGGATTGACCATTTTGCTCTTACTAGGGGCATTTTTAGTTTATTGCTATTTTTTAATTGACAACTCTGAAGAAATAAACCAGTATCTGAATGTTTCAGCGGGCGGATCTAGCCTACGCTTCATCACGTTCATTGGTATTGTGAAATATGGACTGATTCTCGTTGGAACATCACTAATAATAATGAGTTCAATAAAGCTAATCACCCAAAAAAGAAGAGAAAACGCCCTATAACAGAGCATATAACTTATGGCGGGATTTTCTTACATTCAGAAATTAATCTTCGAATCAAGATTATCCTGGAATGAAAGATTTATCTTCGGAAGCCGCCACAAGCCATATGCTCAAAACGTTGTCCGAAATAACCCCACAGAACCCACATCATGAAAGACTTCGAAACATTAATGCAAGATCATTTTGGACAACTCAATACACAAGAGTTGCAGATACTTTATTCAAATTTTCACGAAGAAAAACTGAACAGAAACGACTTTTTCACAAAGTCGGATAACATCTGCGACAGGTTAAGTATTGTAAAATCGGGCATTTTAAGAGTGTATGCTTTGTCGGACAGAAAAGAAATCACACAATGGATTTCAACCAAGGATTTTTACTTACAGAAGTGAGGGGTTTCTTTTTTGACCAGCCCAATCGATGGACGATACAAGCATTTACCGATACTGCATTGTTGACCATTAGCAAGACAAACTACCGCAAGCTTTGCAAGGATTTGCCCAAATGGAACGAGATTGAAAAACAGTTTATTGTAAAATGCTTTGCAATGATTGAAGACAGGGTTTTCTCGCATCTGTCGATGTCGGCAGAAGAGCGCTATGATTTGTATTTTGAACAAAACAGGGATTTATTCAATCAGGTTCCTTTGCAATACATTGCTTCCGTCCTCGGCATGACACCTGAAACTTTCAGCAGGATAAGAAAACGTCGAGTTGAAAATTCTTGACTTTTGTCAAGCGATTCTATAGGTAAGTTTCACACTTTTGTGCTTTCATAATTTAACAAAGATGACAAACAGCATGAATGCACTTTTGAAACTTGAAGAATTGGGGCAGTTTCTGCTCTCAATCATCCTATTTACCCAATTGGACTATGCTTGGTGGGTTTTTCCTGCCTGCATTCTTTTACCCGATTTATCCATGTTTGGTTATTTGGCCAATCCTAAAATAGGTGCCTGGCTCTATAATTTCTTTCACCATAAATTGGTTGCACTTGTTATTTTGAGCTTGGGTTTTTGGCAAGATATTACTTTACTCTCTTTAGCAGGGCTGATTTTATTCGGCCATTCAGCAATGGACAGAATGTTTGGCTACGGGCTCAAATTCAGTGACAATTTTAAACATACCCATTTGGGGTGGATTGGCAAAACTGATTGAACAAGGCCTTGAAAACGAAGCAGCAATTGAACGCAACTGCCCATATGCAGCACCCCTAACCATTTGCAGAACCCAATCCTCATTAAATATCTTCACTGCAAGGTGTTGGTTTACAAGCGCTAAATGAAGAATATATCGGTTTTATCCGGCACCGAACCCTATTCTTTACTTCAATAAGGAGCTGGCAGAATACAAAACCACAACAGCTAAGGTTCTGATTCCTGTTGACAAACCATTATCTTTGGCCTTGATAAAAGAATTGTATAGTTTCGCTTAGTTGAGGAGACAAAAAAATGGAAAAGCATGTTTTATCTGGCATTTTACACGAAGTGCCAGCCGATATATAGAAAGCGATGACAGCTGATGCGGATTTGCTTGAACGCTGGAACAAGCTAACGCCTATTCAACGCAACGAATGGATATGCTGGGTTACTATTGTAAAAAAAGCAGAGACGAGAGAAGAACATATTCACCGTATGATGGAAGAATTAAAAGAAGGAAAACTGAAACCCTGTTGCTGGCCGGGCTGTCCCCATCGGAGGCCTTCAGCGCAAAAATGGTTTAAAAATATTGAGGTATGAAAACTACAGATGAGCACAATGAAAGAATGTCCAAAATGACTTTTGCATCTGTTTATCCGCATTATATCACAAAAGTGGAGAGAAAAGGCAGAACGAAAGCGGAACTGCATCAAGTAATAGAATGGCTGACAGGTTTTGACGACAAAGAATTAACAGCCCTGATTGACGGGAATGCGAGCTTTGTGACATTTTTTGAGAAAGCAAGATTGAACCCGAACGCAAAACTGATAACAGGGGTGATTTGTGGCTATCGGATAGAGGAAATTGAAAATCCATTGACCAAACAAATAAGGTATCTGGACAAGCTGGTGGACGAATTGGCCAAGGGAAGAAAGATGGATAAAATCCTTCGAACGCCATAATAGTTGATTGGCGGACAATACAACCGTATAATAAGCCAATTGTAAAGCGATGTACTTAATTTTGGATTTTACTTGTTCACTTCTATTGGCAATTTCAGGCAGCCGGCCCATTCAGGCATGCTGACGAAAGGGACAAGGTACATTGCTTTATTTGTAGCAGATGGCCAATTTAATTTCTTGTGATAGATTTCAAATTTGCTTGGCATTTATCAAGTCAGATTTACTATTTTTGTGCGGCAAAACACAAGGCAAGTTGCAAAGTGTTTTTTTTAGGGACGTTAGCTCAGTTGGTTTAGTCCGCCACCCGGCGGATGACAGACAAGAGGTCACTGGTTTGATTCCAGTATGTCCCACACAGGATGCTGGTTCATTGAAGGGATAAAAATATTGGGACGTTAGCTCAGTTGGTTTAGAGTGCTTGTTTGACAGACAAGAGGTCACTGGTTCGATTCCAGTACGTCCCACAAGGTATTTGGAGATATGTTTTACGCCTACGTTTTGTATTCCCCGGAGCACAAAAAAATCTATATTGGCTACACCAGTGACTAGGATCAGCGGCTTTTAGCACACAACGATATCCGTTCGAAAGGTTGGACGCGCAGTTTTCAGCCCTGGAAACTGGTTTACTCAGAATCATTTGATACCCGACAGGAAGCTATGAGGCGGGAAAAATCACTTACAACCGATGGGGGGCGAAGATTTATATATGATGAAATGATTTCCAGACTATCGCTGAAAAATGGATGCAAAGCTTGAACATTTATTCTGATTGCTGTGTTTAAGCGCCATATTTTCAGGCAACAATATTGTTTACTGAATAAGGATTATGTTTATTAATTGGCAAAAAAAATGAAGGTTTCGACAAAGCGTCTGATTTCCCATAAAGCGTTTGAATATTTTATTGCTTTTGTGATCATTGTGAATAGCACTTTCATAGGTGTTGAAACATATTTTACAAATCCTGCAATTCTGACAATTCAAAATATTGCGCTTGGGATTTTTACTATAGAGATCATCCTGAGATGGATAGGTAAAGATACTATAAAAACTTTCTTTTCTGATGGCTGGAATTTATTTGACCTTGGAATCGTTTTGATCAGCTATATACCGGAGCAGCTTTTTGCCGATTCATCCATAATAACGGCTATCAGAGTTTTGCGTGTTTTCCGTATATTCCGGTTGCTGCGAGCTTTTCCCGAGCTCAAGCTTATGACCTCTGTCCTTATCCGCTCCCTCTCTACCTTATTATACAATGGGTTGTTTTTCTTTATCTTTATGTATCTGTTTGCCATTATTGGAATTACGCTTTTCAGGTTGCCAACAAATGACACCAATGATCCAATCAAAGACAAAGCCTTGACAGAGTTTCTAATGCAGGTGCCCAATGCACCAGGGATATCCCCTGATCCTTACGGCTCACTGGGTGAAACGATGTTTACCCTGTTTCGAATCCTTACAGGTGAGGACTGGACTGATCTGCGATATAATTTGGTTCAGGCAAGCAGCATGGGTATTATTGATATCCATGAAACAATCATAACAATATACCATGTTTTGTGGTTTGTAGTGGCAACATTTTTACTTTTGAATTTACTCGTTGGGGCAATCCTGAATAATTATCAAATAGTTATGGCAGAGCTTAAAAGCAAAAAGGAATAATATGAAATACAATGCCCTTGCAATAGAATTGTAATTGTCAGTTCCTGCCAACAGTTTCGTAAAAGGCTTGGCTATGTGTTGAAAAGGATACACTTCGAATCAGCTTTTATGATTTATTGATACATTAGCTGAAGAATCTGCTGCATTAAAAGCATACGACACACAAAATATTGCATAAATGCAACCAAATAACTACTGAGATGAAACTAACAGCTTTCCTTAGGGGAATCAACGTAGGCGGGCACCATAAACTGCCAATGGCCGAACTACGCAATCAATTGGCTGCAATTGGCTGCGAGCAGGTGCAAACCTTATTGAATTCAGGGAATGTGGTATTCGAAATAAATCAGACAAATAGGCGTAACCTGGAAGCCAGCATCGAAAAACATCTTTTCCAATCATTCAACTTTGTAGTTCCAGTGATTTTGCGGACACATGCAGAACTTGCAGGCCTGGTGCAGCAAAATCCTTTTAACGCAGTTAACATCCATAAAGACATACGTTTATATGTGTCATTTTTAAGGAATGAACCTAAAATTCAATTGACCTTACCCTACTATTCAAACGACCGTGGCTTTTATATCATTTCGGTGAGTAACCGGATAATTTGTAGTGTTTTGGACTTGTCCGTTACCAAAACCCCGAAGGGAATGGATGAATTGGAAAAATTGTTCGGTAAAAACATCACCACCAGAAATTGGAATACCATACTGAAAATTGTTGCCTTGTAAAGGGTAAATCATAAGCACAATTTCATCGGGCACATTTTTTTTCTGCCGGTATAATAGCAACAGCATCCTCCCAAATCTGATTGCAACAAACAATAGGCTATGCAGGCCATATTGCCTTTCCCAAAGCTATACCACACACATTAGCAGTGAACAAGCATTAGCAGTGTTTGAAAAAAAATCAGATTTAAATAGAATGACGACAGTGTGAGCCAAAAAAAAACATTATTCTTGTCCCCGAAAAAGTGGAGTCCTGAACCCACCCTAAAAAACGGCCTGCCCCGCTGGGACCATCGGGGGGCGAATTCCGAAAAGCCAAACGAGTAGGAAAAACAAAAACAACTAGATGCAATGAAAAAAAACGTAGCAGAATTTTTAGGTACTTTCTGGCTGGTACTGGGCGGCTGTGGCAGCGCTGTGCTGGCTGCCGGATTTCCCGATGTCGGCATTGGACTTGTTGGGGTATCATTGGCTTTTGGCCTTACAGTCCTCACAATCGCCTAT
>CAYTUA010000093.1:0-6215 GCA_964440855.1 uncultured Lentimicrobiaceae bacterium | reverse complement strand
CGGCTGGCATACGGTCATCGTCAACAAGCACCCATGCCCCGTTGTATTCAACCACCGGCCTTGGTTTGGCATAATAGAGTGGTACAATCGGGATTTTTTCCAAACGGATGTATTGCCAGATATCAAGTTCGGTCCAGTTGCTAAGGGGGAATACGCGGATGGACTCTCCCTTATGCACTTTGGTGTTGTAAATATCCCACAACTCGGGTCGTTGGTTTTTTGGGTCCCACTGGTGGTATCGATCGCGGAAGCTGAAAATACGCTCTTTGGCGCGGCTCTTTTCCTCGTCGCGCCTGGCACCGCCAAAAGCAGCATCAAACCCGTGTTTGGTTAGCCCTGCGAGCAAGGCCTGTGTTTTCATAATGTCTGTATGTACTTTACTTCCATGTGTAAACGGCCCCACACCGGACTCGAAGCCCTTCATATTGGAGTGTACAATCAGGTCCCAACCTTTTTCTTTTGTGTAATTTTCGCGGAATGTGATCATTTCACGAAACTTCCATTTGCTGTCGATATGCATCAACGGAAAAGGCACTTTGCCCGGTGCAAAGGCTTTTTCGGCCAGGCGCACCATTACTGATGAGTCCTTGCCAATAGAATAAAGCATCACCGGTTTTTCAAATTCAGAGGCCACCTCACGGATAATGTGGATGGACTCAGCCTCCAGTTCGCGCAGGTTGTTGATGGTGAAATTGTTCATAACAAAGGCATTCATAAACGGTATTAGTCCCGTTCATTTTTAAGTAAAGGCAGCTATGATTTGGGCGGGTAGGCAATGAATGGTACATTTTCCATGGAATCGTTATTGTAAATCAATTCTGTTGATTCATCGTCGATGCGTACTACCTTGCCACCTGCGGCCGAAACAATGGCATGGCCCGCAGCTGTATCCCATTCAGAGGTAATACCGAAACGCGGGTAAACATTGGCAGCCCCTTCGGCTATCATACACAACTTGAGCGAACTGCCTCGCGATAAAATGCGGATTTCATCGTGCTGTTGCTTCACTTTATTGATATAATCTGTGGTTTCTGTATTCAGGTGCGAACGACTGGCTACGATGGCAAAAGATTTGTCGGTACGTGCAAGGGGCAGTTTTTCTGAAACCTGCCTGAGTTCGTCAATTTGCATTTCATTGGTAAAATGCTTGCTTGCTGCTTTAAGCTTCCAGGCACCCATATCGTCAGTAAAATAGAGTATATCTGTAACAGGGGCATAAATAATGCCCATAACTGCTTTGCGGTTGTCAATAAAAGCAATGTTTACACTGAATTCACCATTGCGGCTGATAAATTCCTTGGTACCATCCAGTGGGTCAACAAGCCAGAATTTTTGCCACTCTTCTCTCTTATAGTAAGGGATGCTGCGACCTTCTTCGCTCACCACCGGAAGCCCGGTTTTATTCATTGTGCGTAGAATAATTTCGTGTGCACGCATATCGGCCAGCGTAAGCGGGCTGTTATCGGATTTTATATCAACAGTAAACTCGGTGGCATAAACCTCCATGATGGCTTTTCCTGCTTCGAGGGCTGCTTCGATAGCTAATAATAAATGGTCTTTCATAATAATTGGTTGTGAATAGTATTTGTTAGATAACTTTTATATGTTGGAATTTAATTGGCTTTTAAACGTTTAGCTTTTATAAAAATTGCGAATATCGTGCACAATTTGAATGGACGGCATGGCATCGGCAATGCCAAAACCATGGCCCTGCAGAATATGTTCATAACTGATGGTGTGCAAATCGGTAAAGCCTCCACTAAACTCAAACTCCTCACCATCAATCATAAGTGACCGATAGGTAGTGCCTCCTTCTTGCTTTACCTCATTGGGCAGGGTTTCGGCATTGATGCTTAAAAACCAATTAACCCTCGCGTTTTCAAGCTGCAAAAAGCCGGCTGCCCGGTCAGCTTCGTATTGCTGAACTTTGTTTGTAGTAGGTTTTCCAAAAATCCATGTCAGCATATCAAAAAAGTGGATTCCGATATTGGTGGCAATACCCCCTGATTTTTCCAGTTTACCTTTCCATGAACGAAAATACCAATTGCCGCGTGCTGTGATGTAATTCAGGTCAATTTCATACATGCGGCCGCTGGATTTTTCTTTTTCCACTTTTTCTTTCAATCTGATGATGGCAGGGTGGTGCCTGAGCTGCAAGATTGTAAAAATACGCTTACCGGTTTCTTTTTCCAGTTCTGCCAAAGCTTCGGCATTCCACGGATTCAACACAAGGGGTTTTTCACAAATGGCATGGGCCTGGTTGCGCAGGGCTATTCTGATATGGGCATCATGGAGGTAGTTTGGCGAACAAATACTTACATAATCAATCACATCTTTTCCACTGCGGCGCAGTTTGTCCAGATGCCTGTCGAAGCGCTCAGGTTCGGTGAAAAAACTGGCCTCAGGAAAATACCCATCGATAACACCAACACTGTCAAAAGGATCCAAAGCAGCGACTAACCGATTGCCAGTTTCCTTTATGGCTTTCATGTGTCGTGGGGCAATATAGCCGGCCGCACCGATAAGGGCAAAATTCTTTTGGGCATCCATTGGTAAATCCATTTTTTTGAAAACGGGTTTTGCTGTTTAAGCAGCAAATTTACTCAATATAGTTTGTCATGCAATTCAAATTTTGTTGCAATGGCCATAGCGTACCCATAATACACAGACAAACCGGTCATTGGCGTATCGATTTTGATGAATATGTATGTGTTTGAAAAATAAACAGATAAAACCAGTGATTTCTGATGGTTCTGTTTGAATGGGTATAAATGTTACTTTTGTGCCGTTTTTCACAAACAAATCTACACTGTAAAAAAAGAAAGGTCAATACATGTCAAAAAATCTGGTTATCGTTGAGTCACCCGCAAAAGCCAAAACCATTGAAGGTTTTCTGGGGAAGGATTTTGTTGTTAAATCGAGTTATGGTCACGTCATGGATTTAAACAAAACACAGCTTGGTGTTGATATCAACAAAGGATTTGAGCCACAATACGAAATAGCTGCCGACAAGAAAAAACTGGTCAGCGAATTAAAAAAAATGTCCAAGGAGGCCGAAATGGTTTGGTTGGCATCTGATGAAGACCGCGAAGGGGAGGCCATTTCGTGGCATTTATACAAGGCTTTGGGATTGAAGGAAGAAAAAACCAGACGCATCGTCTTTCACGAAATTACCAAACCGGCCATAACGCATGCCATCGAAAACCCGCGCCAGATAGACCACAACCTTGTTTCGGCCCAGCAGGCACGCCGTGTGCTTGATAGGTTGGTAGGATATGAGTTATCGCCTTTGCTCTGGAAAAAAGTGAAGCCATCACTCTCTGCCGGCAGGGTGCAATCAGTAGCCGTCAGGCTGATTGTAGAAAGGGAAGAAGAAATTAAAAACTTTAAAACCACTTCTGCTTTCCGGGTTACGGCCAGGTTTACTTTTGAAAGTAAGGAGGGAAAACAGGAACTTACAGCCGAATTGCCCAAGCGTTTTGACACTGTGGAAGACGCCCGTTCTTATCTGGAATCTTGCATGGGTGCAACCTATGCCATTTCAAATATAGAAACCAAACCGGCCAAAAAGTCACCGGCAGCACCCTTTACCACCTCCACATTGCAACAGGAAGCCAGTCGCAAACTTGGCTTTTCGGTTGCTAACACCATGCGTGTGGCCCAACAGCTTTACGAGTCGGGTAAAATAACCTATATGCGTACCGACTCGGTGAATTTGTCCAATACAGCCCTGCAAATGGCCAAGGAAGAAATTATTGAAAGCTATGGTGAGGCGTATGTAAAAACCCGCAAATATGCTACAAAGACCAAAGGCGCACAGGAAGCGCATGAAGCCATCAGGCCTACGTATATGAAGTTGCAGAATGTGGGGGGAACAAACGAACAGCAACGCCTTTACGACCTTATCCGCAAACGCACCTTAGCCTCACAGATGGCCGATGCCAAACTGGAGAAAACTACGGTAAATATTGCTGTTTCCACCAATAAAAGTGATTTTGTGGCCACAGGCGAAGTCATCCGTTTTGATGGATTCCTCAAGGTATATCTCGAAGGCACGGACGATGAAAACATCGAAGACCAGCAAAAAATGCTGCCGCCCATGCAAAAGGGACAAGCCTTGCTGCTCGACCTGATGACAGCTCAGGAACGCTTCACCCGGCATCCGGCACGCTATAGCGAGGCCAGCCTGGTGAAAAAAATGGAAGAGTTGGGAATTGGACGACCATCTACTTATGCCCCAACTATTTCTACCATTTTAAAACGTGAATATGTGGTGAAGGAAGACCGCGAAGGGGAAAAACGAAACTATGAGGTGCTGGAGCTGAAAAATGAGAAAATTGTTGCCACCACAGCTACCGAAAATACGGGTTTTGAAAAAGCCAAACTCTTTCCCACTGATATTGGCACCCTGGTGAATAAATTCCTTTGCCAGTATTTCGAAGGCATCATTGACTACAACTTTACGGCCAATGTGGAAAAAGAATTCGACAGCATAGCTGAAGGCAAGCGCGAGTGGAATGAGATGATCAGCGAGTTTTATGCGCCTTTTCACAAAACCATTGAAGAAACCACCGAAAATGCAGGAAAATTCAGTGGCGAAAAACTGCTGGGTGTCGATCCGGATACGGGCAAGAATATTTTCGTAAAGGTAGGCCGCTTTGGCCCCATGGTGCAGCTTGGCGATACCGAATCAGAAGAAAAGCCACGCTTTGCAGGTCTGCGCAAAAACCAAACCATGGAAACCATTACACTGGAAGAAGCTCTCGATTTGTTTAGTTTTCCGCGTAGTATTGGTAATTACGAGGAGAAGGAAATGACGGTAGCCATTGGCCGCTTTGGGCCTTATGTGAAACACGACAATAAGTTTTACAGCCTTCAAAAAACAGATGACCCCGCCGATATTGAAGCAGAAAGAGCCATCGAGCTTATTGAAGCCAAACGCAACAAGGAGCAGCAAAGCCTGATCCGTGAGTTTGCTGAGGAACCCGAAATGAAGGTCCTCAACGGACGCTATGGGCCTTACATCTCTTTTAAGAAAAAGAATTATAAGATTCCAAAAGGTACCGAACCCGAAAGTCTGAGCTTTGAAGATTGCAAAAAACTGGTCGAAGATCCGGCCAATGCGCCCAAGAAGCGGTTTGTAAGGAAGAAAAAATAGGAGAGACTACTTTTTTGATTTCTATTGTAGGGAAATCACAGAAAGTTTTGAGTGCGAAGATTTTTTTTTGCCTGCCGGCTTTAGCCGGTGGGTTTTTTTTGAAGAGGGTATATCAATGGCTTTAGCCAAACAATCTTTTAACGATAAAAACCAGCTCGTTATGGACTTGAATTTTGGTTTGAAAAACTTGATTGTGCAATAGGGCATGAATATACCATTTTATAATGTACAACAAATATCCCTCAAGTGATCCCTTGAAGCTTTTCGCCTTTTCAAGCCATTAATTTTGTTATTTTAGCCCGTTGAAAATAACAGCAAGTCCCGCATGGAACTGAACCTTTTTCTCGAGCCACTAAACAAAGATGGTCAATCAAACGAAAACCAACAGCGAAAAAGCTTTGCTGATGTGGTGCTGAAGCACACCCAAAAATCCGGTTTCCCCGATCTTGAAAACACCAAGCTGGCCATTATAGGCGTGAAGGAAGACCGCCAGGCCATTCATAATGAAGGCTGTGCTATAGGACCTGATAAAGTAAGGGATGAATTGTATAAACTTTTCTTTCATTGGCCTGATATTCAATTGGCCGATCTGGGGAATATCAGGCAGGGCCATAGCATCGACGATACTTATTTTGCCCTGTCGCAAGTTTGCGGGCAACTGATACGCAACGGAATCATTCCCATCATCGTTGGTGGCAGCCAGGACCTCACTTATGCAAATTATCAGGCCTACGAAAATATTGGACAACTTGTAAACCTTGTAAGCATCGACCCCTGTTTCGATTTGGGGCAGGAAGAAGATGGGCTGCATGCCAGGTCCTATCTCAGCAAAATCATCTTGCACCAGCCCAACTTTCTGTTCAATTTCACCAATCTGGGTTATCAATCCTATTACATCGACAAGGATGCGCTTGATTTGATGAACAATCTTTTATTCGATGTTTACCGCCTGGGCCATATCAGGGCCATGCCCGAAGAGGCCGAACCCGTCGTGCGCAATGCCGACATTTTAAGTTTTGATATTTCGGCCATAAAAGCTGCCGATGCTCCCGGAAAC
>CAYTUA010000092.1:0-8718 GCA_964440855.1 uncultured Lentimicrobiaceae bacterium | reverse complement strand
CAAAGGATATCGAGTGTGGGTGTTTCGGCAAAGGGATTGCGAAAAGCGGTGCGGTATTTGGGAATTACGTACAAATCGCTTGAACCAGCCTGCACAAAGGGGAAAAGGCTGGAACCGTCAACGCGCTCGCCGGCTGACAATACAGCTTCGAGGTGGTCCTTGTTGTTGATTATGAAATTGAGCGCTTTGAGCCTTCCGTCCCAGGCCACATACCTGAAATTGATCATTTCGATATCATTGTCCTCAATATAGCGGATCAGGTCGGCACGGGTAAATTCTGAAGCCGGTTTGTTGATGTATTGTACCAAAGGGTTGGGGTTCATCTGGGTGTACTCATTCATAACAATGGATATTAGCTTATTACAAAAATTATGTTCCTATCTCCTGTAAAAACAGGCCTTTCGGCCCGTACATCAACTGCAAATTTAGGAAAATATTCCGGGCTGGCAAGGGGTGTTGCCGTGTTTTGTTAAATAATTAACACTTACGTATTGGGATTTGAAAAAAATGCCTGTAGCACTTCTTTGGCAGCCAGGTAGGCACTCATTTCATTGTTGCGAACCTTGTTTTCAAGTGAAGGCAGGAGTTGTTGAACACTTTCTTTTTCGAACAAGAGCCTCCGAATCTCATCATCTATAAAACCATGCATGATCTCGATGGCCTGGCGGCGGCGTTTTTCTTCGAAAAAGCCATTGCTTTTGGTTTGGGATATATAGGTGCTAACCATTTCCCAAACACCTTCAATATTGATGTGTTGCAATGACGAGCAAGTTGTTACCTGCGGGTTAATCCCTGATTCGGATGGGGGAAACAGGTGCAGGGCATTCTTGCATTCGGCCATGGCCCTGTTGGCGCGGTTGATATTGTCGCCATCGGCTTTGTTGATGACAATGCCATCAGCCATTTCCATGATGCCGCGTTTGATGCCTTGCAGTTCATCGCCGGCGCCACTGATCATCAACAACATAAAAAAATCGACCATGGCATGCACAGCTGTTTCCGACTGGCCCACGCCAACGGTTTCAACCAGGATGGTGTCAAATCCGGCAGCTTCGCATAGTATCATACTTTCGCGCGTTTTGCGGGCCACCCCGCCAAGGGTTCCGGCCGAAGCTGATGGTCTGATGTAGGCATCGGGTTGGGATGCCAGTTTTTCCATGCGCGTTTTGTCGCCCAATATACTGCCTTTCGAGCGCTGGCTGCTGGGGTCGATGGTAAGCACTGCCACTTTATGGCCTCTTGATAACAGCTGCATGCCAAGGGCCTCAATAAAGGTGCTTTTGCCCGCTCCTGGCACTCCTGTGATGCCTACCCTAACAGCTTTTCCTGAATGGGGGAGGCAAGCGGCCAGAATATCCTGACCCAGTTGCTGGTGTGCGGCCAAACTGCTTTCGATAAGGGTGATGGCTTTGCTAAGCACAACAATGTCGCGGTTACGGATGCCATCAACGTAATAGGACAAAGGCTGCAAGTCGCGGCGCAATAACCTGAGCTTATCAATGGCAGCAGGATTGAGCTGATCGGGCTGTTCAATGCCGTCGTTCACTTTAAGCGGCGAATGTGGGGTTTCTTCCATAGCAAGAATTATCATGGCAAAGATAGGGAGAATTGCGTGCCGGGGCAAAATAGGCAATGGCAGCTTGCGGTTTGGAAGGAATAAATTATTAATTTTGCAACCCCAAATTAAAAATGGGAAGCCCTCTCCGTAGCTCAGTTGGCAGAGCAGCTGACTCTTAATCAGCGGGCCGCAGGTTCGAGCCCTGCCGGGGAGACATGGCAAAAGAGGTTGTTTCTTTATAGAGGCAGCCTCTTTTATGCTTTGGATGTTAGGTTGTTAGCTCTTAACAAAGAAAACAATGCTGTTTCTGAAACCCTTTGTTTTTTGTTTTCATATCAGGTTAAGTGCCATTCAGCGGAAGCTTGCTCATTCTCCACCGACCTCCTTGCCTTCTTCAAATTGAAAAAGGGCTTCCAAAGCCAGTAAGCTCATGGTTTTAACGGCTATTTTTATCGCCGACTCATCCACATAAAAGCGTGGTGAATGAATGGGTTCAAAAGGCCCTTCGGTGCCTCTGGGCACTATGCCCATAAAATAAAAGAATCCGGGTATTTCGTTGGCATAGTAGGAAAAATCTTCGGCTATCATTACCGGGTCAATGGCTTGCAGTTTGTCTTTCCCAACCACATTTTGCATCACCGGCAACATGGCCTCCACCAGTTCAGTATTGTTGATCACCGCAGGGTATAAGCGCACAATATCTGTGGCTGCACTCACCTGATGGGCTGCGGCAATGTGGTTGGCCATATCCTTGATTCGCTGGTGAATCAGCTGGCGGCTTTGCTCGTTGTGGGTGCGGATGGTCCCCAGCATCACCACTTCATCGGGGATGATGTTGTTGCGATTGCCCCCCTGAATGCTTCCAATACTTACGACAGCGGCCCCCTTGGTGAGTTCGGAATTGCGGCTCACAAGGGTTTGTATGCTTGTAATGAGTTGCGCAGCAGCCACGATGGGATCAGCAGCATCCCAGGGCATGGCCCCATGCGAACCCCTGCCAGTCAGGCGGATGGTGAAATTGTCCACGCTTGCCATCATAGGGCCTGATACATATTGAATGGTGCCTGTTTCAACAGGCCATACATGCATGCCAAAAATGGCATCGGGTCGGGGATTTTCTAAGACGCCTTCTGCAACCATCAGTTTGGCGCCCCATACATCTGCATCAAACACCCCTTCTTCGGCAGGTTGAAAGATAAACTTAACGCTGCCGGGCAATTGGTCGCGCATCGAAGCCAATACAGTGGCTACACCCATCAGGGATGATGTGTGCACATCATGGCCGCATGCATGCATTACGCCTACTTCCTTTCCATTAAACATTGCTTTTACTTTTGAAGCAAAGGGCAGGTCGAGCTCTTCGGTAATGGGTAAAGCATCCATATCGGCGCGCAGGGCGATTACGCCTCCCGCTTGGCCACCCTTTAACAAACCCACAACGCCTGTTCCGGCTACACCGGTTTGCACCTCCAAACCAAGTGCCTGCAAATGGGCAGCCACAATGGCAGCCGTACGAAATTCCTGATTGCTCAGCTCGGGGTTTTGGTGAAAATCTCTGCGCAAGGCAATTACTTCATCCTCAATGATATTGGTTGTTTTTTCAACTTGTAATATAAGCTCCGGGGGCACTTGTTGGGCCATTAATGTCAATGAACAGGACAAGCTGATGAAGAGTAATAAGGCTGTTTTATGTAAAATATTCATATTTATTATGGTATTCGGTTACTAAAAATCTTTCATCCATTCAAATACTTGGTAATGATCGCCATTCATGCCCAGTTGGCTGTAGGTTTGTTGGGCAGTGGTATTTGTTTTGTCTACATACAGGCGGATACCGCCTACTGACGGGTCCTCATGGGCCAACACTTGTATGTGGGCATACATGGCTGCATACACCCCTTTGCGCCGTGCTTCGGGTTTAACATACACCGACTGAATCCACCAGATGTTTCGGTTGCGCCAATCGCTCCATTCATAGGTAATCATCAAAGAGGCGCTTGGCTCGCCATCCATTTCGGCGATAAAATAGCGTCCCTTGTTGCTTTGCTCGAAAACAGCTTTCACGCCTTGCTTTAGTATAACTGGGTCTAAATGTATTTTTTCGGTTTCATAAGCCATTTTCAATTGAAAATCAATGATTAACCCGATATCACCTGCTTTGGCAGCCCTTATTTCAATCATGGGAATTATGTTTAAATTTGCAGCTTCTTAATGGAAAGCAAATGTACTTATTATCCGATTGCCTGAACAATGAGTGAAATAATCAAACACGAATGCGGTGTGGCCATGGTAAGGCTGCTCAAGCCTCTTGAGTTTTACCTGGCCAAATATGGCTCAGCTTTTTATGGTTTGCAGAAGCTGCACTTATTGATGCAGAAGCAGCATAACCGGGGTCAGGATGGCGCCGGTATAGCCGGTATAAAATTCGACCTGCCACCCGGGAGCAGGTATATCAGCAGGATTCGCTCCAATGCTTCAGCACCCATCAAGGATATTTTCAGCCAGGTGTATGATGGTTTGCAGGAGATTCAGGAACGCACGCCCGACAGGTTGCGCGATGTGCAATGGCTCAAGCAGCATGTTGATTTTACGGGTGAGCTTTTTATGGGACATTTGCGCTATGGTACTTTTGGACAGAACAGTGTGCTGAATCTGCATCCTTTTGTCAGGGCCAATAACTGGATGACCCGCACCCTGATTTTAGCCGGGAACTTCAATATGACCAATGTTGACGAGCTGTTCAACAAGCTGGTCGAGTTGGGACAATACCCGGTGGAAACCTCCGACACGGTGACTGTTTTGGAAAAGATTGGCCATTTTCTCGATATGGAAAATGAACGCTTGTATCAGCAATTCAAAACCAAAGGACTGACCAAACAAGAAATAAGTACCGAGATTGGTAAGCACATGGATGTGCAACGCATATTGGAAGAAAGCTCGGAACATTGGGACGGGGGTTATGTCATCACCGGCATGATGGGACATGGTGATGCTTTTGTGTTCAGAGACCCGGCTGGTATTCGACCGGCCTATTATTATGCTGATGATGAGGTTGTGGTGGTGGCATCTGAACGACCCCCAATTCAAACAGCATTCGATGTGGACAGCAATCTTGTGCGCGAAATCAAACCCGGCCATGCCTTGATTATCAAGAAAGATGGCAGGTATGAGGAAAAGGTGTGTCGCCCTCCTATAGCCCGAAGGTCTTGTTCATTTGAACGCATTTATTTCAGCCGGGGAACAGACGCCGATATTTATCAGGAACGTAAGGAACTTGGCAAGTTATTAACGCCGCTCGTATTACAGGAAATTGACTATAACCTGGAGGATTCGGTGTTTTCCTATATCCCCAATACAGCTTCTGTTGCTTTCAGGGGGATGGTGCAGGAACTCAATAATTATTGCCTTCAGGTGAAGAAAAACCGTATTCTGGCTTGTGGTGAAAGCCTGACAGAGGAAAAGTTGGATGAGATATTTTCGATAAGATTGCGCGTAGAAGACATTGCTGTGAAGGATATGAAGCTCCGAACTTTTATAACCCAAGACAACCAACGCGATGATTTGGTGGCACATATTTACGATGTAACCTATGGGGTGGTAAAAAAAGATACGGACAGCCTTGTGGTCCTCGATGACAGTATTGTGCGTGGCACTACCTTGCGCAACAGCATTATCCGCATTCTGGACCACCTCAATCCCAAGCACATTGTGATTGCCTCTTCGGCCCCTCAGATACGCTACCCCGACTGCTACGGCATTGATATGGCAAAACTCTCTGATTTTATTGCTTTTAGGGCAACAATCGCATTACTCAAGGAAACCCGGCAGGAACATATTATCAATGAGGTGTATCGCTTGTGCAAAGCCCAGGAAAACGTACCCAAAGAAGAGGTTGTCAACCATGTAAAGGCCATTTACAAGCCATTTACTGCCGAACAGATTTCGGAGCGTATTGCCCGAATGGTTACTTCCCATGACGTAAAAGCAAAGGTTACTATCATCTACCAAAGCATTGAAAACTTGCACAAAGCCATACCCGGCCATACAGGCGACTGGTATTTCACAGGAGACTATCCCACACCGGGAGGCAATAAAGTGGTGAATAAATCCTTTATCAATTATATTGAAGGGCGCAACGAGCGGGCTTATTAATTTTCGTATAGGCGAGTTCAATCCTTGGGAATGCGCTGCAAAAGCAGTTGCAATGTAAAAATTCGACTCCGCTGGAGTCGATGGATTAAGGGCTTATTTTTTTATAAATGTGCAATCCCTACGGGATTGGGCTCAGTCAAACTGATGATTATGAATCATTAAAAAAGAGGATGTCATCAATTTAAAGCCATGTATATTTGAGGATAGTGACTCCGTAGGAGTCAAATATATAGAAAAACGAGAAAACCGCTTTTCCGACTCCATAGAAGTCGAACATATCCTAAAAAAAGGAATCTCGAATAAAGAACACTGAATCTCGAATCTTGAATTTCCCCGAAAGCGGGCTTACTAATTTTGGTATAGGCGAGTTCAATCCTTGGGAATGCGCTGCGAAAAGCAGTTGCAATGTAAAAATTCGACTCCGCTGGAATCGGTGGATTAAGGGCTTATTTTTTTATAAATATGCAATCCCTACGGGATTGGGCTCATTCTTAATTTAGTAGAACAGCAATCAATTGCAGGCAGGTGATATTTTTTGTAAGCCCGTAACTGGTAAGGTGACTCCATAGGAGTCAAATATATATAGAAAAACCAAAAAACCGCTTACCCGACTCCATGGGAGTCGTATAAATCCAAAAAAAAAGGAATCTTGAATCTTAAATATTGAATTTTGAATCTTTGACTTCAAGATTCAGGACTGGATAACTTTTGCGCCTTTGGCGGATTTGTTATTCAACATTCAAAAGCGTTTGAAAACTAAAGTTGCTTTCTGATTTCTTCGCTGAGGGTAACGAATTCCTCCGCTTTCAACTCAAGCTTGGGCTGTTTGAAATCCATATCATACAAGCTGTTGATAGGAATGAGGTGTACATGGGCGTGCGGTACTTCCAGCCCGATAACGGTAATGCCCATGCGCTTGCAGGGCACCACTTTTTCGATGGCTTTGGCCACTTTTTTGGCAAACACCATCAGTCCGGCCAATTCATCATCGGCCACATCAAAAATATAATCTGTTTCCTTTTTGGGTATAACGAGGGCATGACCTTTTGCCAATGGATTGATATCCAGAAATGCCAGGTAATTTTCATCCTCTGCCAGCTTATAGCATGGAATTTCGCCCTTTACAATTTTGGTGAATATACTGGCCATGATTACAGGTTTTAACGGCTTACTTCTACAATTTCAAATTCCATTTTACCGGCTGGCACGGCAATTTCGGCCTTATCACCTACCGATTTGCCAAGCAATCCTTGCGCGATGGGGGAGTTGACCGAAATTTTACCTGCTTTCAGATCCGCTTCTTTTTCGGGTACAACGGTATAAGTCATCTGGGCATTATTCTTAAGGTTTTTGATTTTTACCGTGGAAAACAACAATACTTTTGATACATCCATTTTGGATTCATCAATAACCCGTGCACTAATAACCAAATCCTGCAGCTTCGAAATTTTCATTTCGAGCATGGCTTGCGCATCTTTGGCCGCATCATATTCGGCATTTTCCGAAAGATCGCCTTTGTCGCGTGCTTCTGCTATCATTTGCGATATCAGTGGCCGTTGTTTCGAAATTAATTCTGCAAGCTCGTCTTTCAGCTTTTGTAAGCCTTCTTCCGTAAAATATTTTGTTTCCGTCATAACACAAAAAGCTTGAGGGTTATTGAATAAATGAAGCCATACCGATTTAAAGTATTTGGCCTATGAGGCGAAAAAGCTGCAAAGACCATTCAATTTAACTTCAGTATAGCTTTTTAAAACGCAGTTTTGGTTGTTTTTACCTTTAGATTTAAGTATAAAAAGACCCTTAACTGAATTAAGGGCCTTTTAGAAGTACAAAGGTACAAATATTTAATATAAATGCAACAGCATCAGAAACTCATTCGAACACCTATTGAGTGATTTCCACTAAAATGATCAGTATCGCGATAAGAGTAATCAACTGAAAACACGGAGCCACTTTCTTTGTTCAATGGCACCTGAACACTGATTCCGGCACTGAGTCCTTTGCTGACATTTGTACGTGGATCGGTTTCTATATCATCAAATATGCCTTCTTCGTAGGTGTAACCTGTGCGGAGCATTACATAATCCTTCAAACTAAACTCAGCACCTACTGTAATTTGGTCTTTTGTAAACGAGTTCGACGTAAACAAACCGGCCAGGGTAAACCTGTAGTCGTTGGTAAAATTAAAGTCGTAGGCAGTACCAATTACCAGCTGTGTGGGCAATTCGAATGCTTCGGAGCGTTGCTCAAGGGTAAACCGTGTTTCCTGTCCGGGAATAAAAGCCCGCAACGACAGACCGTCGCCTGAGAAACTCATGGTAGGCCCAATATTCTTGAGGGTAATGCCGAAGTGGATATTTTCCTCGGGGCCGGTAACATATTGTATGCCGGCATCCAGGCCAACACCTTGTGCACTGGCATCGGAAATGCTCTGCGAGATGATTTTCAAAACAAATCCGGCATAAATACTATTTGAAAAGGCTTTGGCATACGACATGCTGATGTTGAGCAGGCTGGGGGAGAAATTGCCCAGGCCTCCATCGGGATATTCCGTTGTTGTGATTGGAATATCCCCAAAGTTCATTGACATCACGGCAAGGCCCAGCACACTACCTTCGCTAACTGCCTGCGTAAAGCCGAAAGAATATATATTGATGTCGGAACCTTTCAGCCAATTGGTATGGGCAAAAATCAACTCGGTTTTTTTGGTGAAGGCTGTTCCTGCCACATTACTCCAGATACCTTCGAGGCCTCTTATCTGCGACATGCCGGCATTGCCCCAACCTGTGCTTCGCGCCCAGGGGTTTATCAGTAGTTCGGAAGCACCAGCCTGTCCAGACCTGTCCTTGTTACCTGCAAGCATTTGTTGAGGGTTTACCATTAAAAATGTCAGGCTTGCAATGATGAAATATCTATAAAAATTGTTCATGATCATGGTTTTTGATAATTCACTTTGGTATTATTTAGAAGGTATTGAGGTCAATCGGACGCATGGTTCCAAACCACTT
>CAYTUA010000091.1:0-4977 GCA_964440855.1 uncultured Lentimicrobiaceae bacterium | reverse complement strand
ACAGGTGGAGTAGGCATTGCCATTGTCTGCCCCTGTGCCGCTGCAATGCTTACACGAAACGTATTTGTTTACTTTGATTTTCTTTTCGGTACCGTTGGCAATATCCTTTAGGTTTAACCTGACTTTTACGCGCAGGTTTGAACCTTTATTAACGCGACGTCCCCCGCGCGACTGTCCCCCGAAAGCACCACCAAAAGCACCGCCGAAAATATCACCAAACTGGCTGAATATATCGTCCATCGACATGCCGCCCCCATAGCCGCCTCCGGATGCACCGCCAAGTCCTGCATGTCCATATCGGTCGTAACGGGCACGCTTGTCAGGATTGCTCAAAACCTCGTAAGCCTCTGCTGCCTCCTTGAATTTTTCCTCTGCGGTATCATCATCCGGATTTTTATCGGGATGAAATTTGATCGCCATTTTGCGGTAGGCTTTTTTTATGTCGGTGTCGCTGGCGTTGCGCTCAATCTCCAATATATCGTAATAATCTCTTTTGCTCATGGGCATTTTTTTATCAGCTACCAACCACCACGCGGGCAAAGCGAAGTACTTTGCCGCCGAGGGTATAGCCTTTTTGTACTACATCCACCACTTTACCCTTCAGGTCTTCGCTGGGGGCAGGTATATTGGTGAGTGCTTCGTGGTAGTCCGTGTCGAATACTTGACCTTTGGCCTCTATTTCCTCCAGTCCTTTTTGCTTTAGGATTTTAATTATCTTGTTGTAAATAAGGTTGATGCCTTCATGGGCTGGATTGTTTTCTTCCAACGAGGCCAGGGCCCTTTCAAAATCATCAATAACGGGCAACAAATCTGAAATTAAATCTTTGGATGCAGTTGAACTCAGTTCGATTCTTTCCTTGATGGTACGTTTTCTGAAATTATCGAAGTCAGAGAAAAGCCGCAAATACTTATCATTGAGTACTTCGTTCTTTTCCTTCAATGCTACCAGTTCTTCTTCAGCTTTACGTTCTTTGCGCGATTTTTTCCGGCTTTTTGACGATTTGGAATTCTCCGCTACTTCTTCCTCGCCAGCCACTTGAGCATCTTCAATTTCGTCTGTGTCTATCTGGTTATTCTTCAAATCTTCATTTTTTGTGGTCATGTCTTTTAAAATTTTTCTTTTACATAGCAAAAAATCTGCCAAGACCGGCCTGTATTGACAAATTGACAGGGCATTTGGCATTATGCGTCTATTCGTTCAATAGAAGCACCCAGCTGCTGTAGCCGTTTGTCGATAAACTGGTAGCCACGGTCTATTTGATCAATATTGTCGATAATGCTGGTTCCTTTGGCAGATAGGGCTGCTATCAGCAGGGCCACACCGGCACGAATATCGGGCGAGCTCATGCGAATGCCCTTGAGCTGGTATTTTCTGTCGATGCCTATTACATTGGCCCGGTGGGGGTCGCAAAGGATAATTTGCGCACCCATATCAATCAGTTTGTCAACAAAAAACAACCTGCTTTCAAACATTTTCTGGTGTATAAGTACAGTGCCTTTGGCCTGCGTAGCCACTACCAGTACAATGCTGATCAGGTCGGGGGTGAAACCTGGCCAGGGGGCATCTGCAATGTGCATGATGCTGCCGTCCATAAAGGTTTCAACTTCATAGTGTTGCTGTGCAGGAATAAATATGTCATCCTGCCTGAATTCCAGCTTTATCCCCATCTTTTGAAACACATCTGGGATAAGCCCCAAATTCGGAATTCCGGCATTTTTTATAGTAATTTCAGATGCTGTCATGGCTGCCAATCCTATAAAGCTGCCTACTTCGATCATGTCGGCCAATAATCGGTGTTTGGTGCCGCTGAGACTATCTACGCCGGTTATGTGCAGCAGGTTGGAACCCACACCCTCAATTTTGGCACCCATTGTATTGAGCATTTTGCACAATTGCATCAGATAAGGTTCGCAAGCAGCATTGAAAATGGTGGTGGTGCCTTCGGCCAGGGTGGCAGCCATAACAATGTTGGCTGTACCGGTTACTGAGGCTTCATCCAGCAGCATATAGGTGCCTTTGAGCCTGCCTTTGGAAGTAATATTGTAAATGAGTTTAGTATCATCGGCTGTAAAACTGGCCCCCAGTTTTTGCAAGCCTATAAAATGGGTGTCGAGGCGGCGGCGGCCAATTTTATCACCACCGGGATGGGGGATATAAGCTTTGCCAAATCTCGCAATCAGTGGCCCAATGATCATGATGCTGCCACGAATGCTTGCTGCCTGGTTTCTGAACTGTTCCGAACGCAGGTGGTCCAGGTCAATATCGTCGGCTTGCAAACTGATTTCGTCGGCTGTGTGTCGTTCTATCTTTACGCCCAAGCCTTGCAGCAACTCAATCAGTTTTTGCACATCCCTGATTTCGGGCAGATTGCTGATGGTAACCTTTTCTGGTGTAAGCAGGCAAACACAAAGTATTTGTAATGCTTCGTTTTTAGCTCCCTGGGGGATAATTTCGCCACAAAGGTTTTTGCCTCCTTCTATTTTGAATGATGCCATAGTATGATTTTTGTGGTTAGAAAATCAAAAGTAGTTTGTTTTGGCTGAACTGTGATAAATATAAAAGGCAAAAAACAACTGCTTTTTGCCTTTAGTTACTTTCTGCAACCCTATTAGCGATGTCGGTTACTTTTGCGCTGATAGCCTTGGTTGTCTTTACGCGGGTTGTGTTTTTTCTTTTTTGAGCTGTTGCGCTGCAAAACTTCATTTGTAGCAATCAATTTGGCATCTTCAGATATCGTGAGTTCACCTTTTGAGAGTTCGGCCAGGTTATCAGCAATGGTGGCGTCGGTCACCGAATCGCGGTTCCAGGTGAGGTAGGATTTCTTCATGTGATTGGCAATTGTATTCACCAATTCTACTTTTTCTTCCCCTTCGTCAAACTCGGCAACCTTTTTGATGATTTCGATGATGTACTTTCCATAATGGCCATATTTGATCCTGTCTGTATTATAGCCGACATGCTTTGGTTTGGCCTGCAAGACTTCTGGTGAGGGCACAGGAAAAGGCGCATCAACATCAAGTTTAAAACCGGCAATCAGGTGCATGTGGTCCCAAAGTTTGTGTTTGTAGTCGGCTGATTCCTTCAGGTGGGGGTGCATTTGAGCCATCACATTAACAACAAAATGAGCTGCTTTGGTGCGTGTTTCGCGGTCCTCAATCGTATTGAGGTGTTCGATCATGGTTTGGATGTTCCGGCCATATTCGGGAATGACCAAATGCGATCGGGATGTGTTATAATCCATTGATTGTAAGTTAATTATTTTAAATGAAGTTTCCTTTTTTGCAAATAGGCAAAGAAATGGTTTTGGTTTTGACCTGAAATATACCCTTCAAATTTGTTTGCAATCCTTTAAACTACGTGGAATTTTTTATGCTTATCAAGCTGGCCCAATGTCTTGGATTGACATGGCAAGGGACGCTTTCTTTTTACTTTTCCCCGCGCTTGTGATGTATTTAATAAAAAAAGCAGGAGGAAGAACTGTTATTCAGGATTTTCTGCAAAAGTAAGAAAAAATGTTATCATCAATCAAGAATTTTCAATTTTGCAAATTTTAGCAACAATTGTTTGTTTCCCACTCCGTTAAAATATACAGTGGCTTTTTTATTTGGGCCTTCACCTTCCAGTGCGATCACTTTGCCCTGGCCAAATTTTTGGTGCATCACTTTCATGCCATTTTGCAAATCGGCCATATCAGAACTATCAAAGGCCTGATCGGGTGCGGGTGTGCGTGCCTCTGATTCGTTCAAGCGCTTGAGGTTTGCCGGCTGTTTGCTTTCGACACGGGTAAACAACTGCTTGCTTTGATGCATGGTGCGCTTGGGCTGCTCAATAAATTCCGGTTTTATTTCTTCGATAAACCGGCTGGGTTCGCAAAGGGTAAGGTTGCCCCAGCGGTAGCGACTTTCGGCATAACTGAGTGTAACTTTTTCCTCGGCACGTGTGAGGGCTACATAAAAAAGGCGGCGTTCTTCTTCCAGCTCTGCGCGGGTGCCCAGCGATTGAATGGATGGGAAGAGGTTTTCTTCCAAGCCGACTATATACACATAGGGGAATTCGAGCCCTTTGGAAGCGTGTATGGTCATCAGGCTCACAAAGTCCTTGTTGTCAGGATCTCCCTTGTCAGCATCGGTGAGCAGAGCCACATCTTTCATAAAGGCAGCCAGGGTTTTAAAAGGGGGCTGTTCTTCACCTTCTAAGGGCTGTTCGGCCTCCGCTTCTGTAAATTCCTTGATCGCGTTCAGCAGCTCCTCAATATTTTCAATGCGAGAAATGCCTTCGGGGCTGTCGTCTTCCTTTAGGGTTTTGAGTAAGGCTACCGAAAGCGTAATATGTTTAGCCAGTTCAAAAGCGTTTTTTGTTTCCATTTGCGCCCTGAAGCTCTTGATCATGGTGGTGAACTCCGCTATTTTGGCCACAGCCCCCCGGTTGAAATCACCCGGAAATTGCATGGCCTGGCAGGCAGTTTCCCACAGGCTTTGCTTTTGTTGGTTGGCCAAAACGATCATTTTTTCAATGGTGGTTTTTCCAATGCCCCTGGCCGGATAATTGATAATGCGCTGAAAGGCCTCTTCGTCGTTGTGGTTGATTACCAGTCGAAAATAAGCCAGGAGGTCTTTTACCTCTTTGCGGCTGTAAAACGACAAACCGCCATAAATGCGATAGGGGATTCCCTGTTTGCGCAAGGCTTCTTCCAGGGAGCGCGATTGGGCATTGGTGCGGTAGAGTATGGCGAAATTGCTGTTTGGGAGTTGTTTCGACATTTTGAAGCCAAAAATGGAATTGGCGACCAATGTACCTTCTTCGCCATCCGAATTGGCACGCAACAGACTGATCAGTTCGCCCTGTCCGCGGTCGGTCCACACGGTTTTTTTAATCTGGTCCCTGTTGTTGTCAATCACCTCGTTGGCCGCATTCACAATATTTTTGGTGGAGCGATAGTTCTGCTCGAGGCGGAAAAGCTTGTGGTCGGGATAATC
>CAYTUA010000090.1:0-6109 GCA_964440855.1 uncultured Lentimicrobiaceae bacterium | reverse complement strand
GGTGCGTAGCCTGGCCAAATACGATACAAGCCTGGAGGTATTGCGCATACTGGCCGGTGCCGGTGTAATTACCAAATCGGGTATTATGCTTGGACTGGGCGAAACGCCGGAAGAAGTGCTCGAAACCATGCAGGATATGCGCCATGCAGGTGCCACTGTTGTTACCATCGGGCAGTACCTGCAACCTACAAAAAATCATTTGCCGGTAAAGGAATTCGTTACACCCGAAATGTTTGCCTTTTATGAAAAAGAAGGCCTTCAAATGGGTTTCAGGCATGTTGAAAGCGGCCCCTTGGTGAGGAGTTCGTACAAGGCTGAAAAGCATATCCTTTAAAACCGGCCTATCATGCCAATTAGTACCCGCATCATGAAGCATCTCAAATTCAGTGACCTTGGCCAAATGGACTATAAAGCCTGCTGGGATCTGCAGGAACATTTGTTTAACCAAATGATCGGGCAGACATACGACAATGGTTTTGCAGGTCATTTGCTCTTTGTTGAACATCCGCATGTGTTCACCCTGGGGAAAAGTGGCGACAGCTCCAATTTACTGGCCAATGAGGCCATGCTGAAACAAAAAGGGGCACAGTTTTACCACATCAACCGTGGCGGGGACATAACCTATCACGGCCCCGGCCAATTGGTTGGATATCCCATCCTGAAACTCGACTTGTTGGGGTTGGGGGTGCGTGCCTATATTACCAAACTGGAGGAGGTAATTATTGATACGCTTGGTGATTATGGTATAGAAGCCACTCGCCTGGAAGGGGCTGCCGGCGTATGGCTGGATGCTGATAAGCCAACGGCAAGAAAAATATGTGCCATCGGGGTACGAACCAGCAAAATGGTCACCATGCATGGCTTCGCTTTCAATGTAAACACCGACCTGAGCTATTACAATATGATCAACCCTTGCGGATTTACTGATAAGGGTGTAACCAGCATGCAAAAGGAATTGGGACATGAAGTGGATTTGGCCGAGTTAAAGCTTGTATTGAGCAAGAAGTTTGCCACTGATTTTGACGTCAATATCAAGCCTTAAAAGGATTTGGTCAGGCAAAAAGATTAATTTCGCCAATCAAATGATGACTTCTATGCCCTTCAGTGCCCGCCTGCATCTTGTTTTTACATTTACCATATTGTTAGTTACGGGTAACAGCTTTACCCAATCTCTTGTCTTAAATGAGGTTATGTCGTCAAATACCATTACATTGGCTGATGAGGATGGCGATTACGAAGATTGGATAGAGCTCTTCAACTACGGAAGCGAACCCATTAATTTGGCAGGTTTTGGCCTTTCTGATGATTATGCCAACCCTTACCGCTGGGTATTTCCAAACGTGGTAATCCACCCTGATGACTATATGCTTGTGTGGGCATCAGGAAAGGACAGGCGCAATCCGGGGTCAGCGCTGCATACCAATTTCAGCCTAAGTGCCGTTGGCGAAGAACTTATTCTTAGCAATGCCGAAGGCCTGATGGTGGATACGCTGGGCCCCACACCACTCCTCTCCGATATTTCATATGGCCGTGCGCCCAATGGCCAGGGAGGCTGGCGTTTTTTTACCGAACCCACCCCCAATGCGCCCAATCAGGGCCAGGGTTTTGGCTTGTTGCTCGATCCTGTTGGGTTTTCCCAAGAAGGTGGTAGTTTTACAGAAACCTTTTTGCTCAACCTCAGCCACACCCAAGCCGATGCTCAAATTGTTTACAGCCTCGATGGTGCTGAACCCGATGCCACAGCGTTTATTTTCACAGAAGCCATCACCATTCGCAACCGTACTGACGAGCCCAATGATATTTCGATGATTCCTACCAATTTTCTGGATGTTGGGCCTCCTTATTTTGAAGGCTGGCAAACACCTTTGGGACAGGTTTTCAAAGTAAATGTGTTGCGCGCCAGGGCTTTGCACCCGGATGCGCCTCCCGGACCGGTTAGTACCCACACCTATCTTGTGCATCCTGATGGAAATGCACGCTATAACCTGCCCTGGTTTTCGCTGGCCACCAACAGGGAGAACCTTTTTGATGATGAAACAGGCATTTATGTGCCTGGAAATCACAACAACTATTTTCAGGATGGGGAGGAATGGGAACGGCCTGCAAACCTCAGTTTTTTTGAAACGGACGGTGTGCAAGCTTTTAATGAAAACCTGGGTTTGCGTTTACACGGCAATACTTCACGCAGCCGTCCGCGGAAATCCTTACGGATGAGTTTCAGGGCTGCATACGGCAACAGCTGGTTGAACTATCCACTGTTTCCTTCCAAGAGCAATGCGCACTATAAGCGTTTTATCCTGCGGAATTCGGGGAATGATTGGGGCCTGAGCACCTTCCGCGATGCCTTTCACCAAAGCCTGGTAAAAGACCTCTATGTCGAGACACAATATTTCCGGCCGGTTGTGCTTTTTATCAATGGCGAATATTGGGGCATCCACAATTTGCGCGATCGTTACAACCATCATCATCTCGAAGCACATTATGGTATTGCGGAGGACGAAATGACTTTTCTGGAAAATGACGGCAGGCTGAAATTTGGAAGTCCGACAGGCTTGAACCATTACACCAATTTGCGCAATTTTATTGGCAACAATGATATGGCGCAAAATCAGCGTTTCGATCAGGTAAAAACAATGATGGATGTGGAAAGCTTCACCGATTTTCAGCTTACCCACATTTTTGTGATGAATACGGACTGGCCCGGAAACAACAGCCTGTTTTGGCGCTACAACAGAAACGGTTATGAACCAGGTGCAGGTGTTCGCGATGGACGCTGGCGCTGGATGATACTGGATACGGATTTTGGTTTTGGCCTGGATTTATTTTATGTGCCGGGCGTAAATCAGGGCCCAGCACACAACACCCTCGCTTTTGCACTCGACCCCAATGGACCCAACTGGCCCAACCCGCCCTGGTCCACTTTCATGCTGCGTAAATTATTGGACAACAAAGACTATAAACATTATTTTATCAACCGCTTTGCCGATTTACTGAACACCACCTTCAGTATTTCACATACAACCCAACTGATTGACTCTATTCAAGACCTGTTGCAAGTGGGTATGCAGGAGCACATCAACAGGTGGCGAAGTCCGGCAAGCGTGCAGAGCTGGATGCAAAATGTGGACCTAATGCGTGATTTTGCCCAGCAGCGTCCAGATTATTTACGAAATTATATCCGCAGCCAGTTTGGCCTTCAGGGCACGGTGCAGATTCAGTTGCTTGCTGAACAAGCCGGCATGGGCTCTATACAGATAAACACCATCAGCCCCGAAATGGAAACAGGTTGGTCCGGTATTTATTTTACAAATGTACCCATAGAGCTGAAGGCAGCGGCCGCACCCGGCTACCGATTTGTGGAGTGGGCCGGCGATGCATCGGGGCAGGCCGAGCAAATTAGCATTACACCTACAAATGATGCGCAATACATTGCCCGCTTTGAAATCAGCAATGATTTTCCAGGCGACAGCATGAATCCTGTGGCCTACAGACTGGCCAACGGGCCTTATGAATTCAATTATTGGGGCTCAGGCAATGCGCAGGGAAGTTTCCCACCTCATATGGTTTTTCAGCAAAGCAGTATGGACGACCCACGCCTAATTGACGAAATGACAGGCCCTTATCATATTCCGGAGGACGATTATCATGGTGATGATGTTGGAAGTATTGGCTTTCCTTACAGGCTCCCCCGCCGCACCCGCATCAATGCACTTGAGGGTGATGGCATTTCGTTTATCAATACGGGGCGTGAAAGAGATTTGGGGGCTGCCATGCTGGCAATTGACAGCCGGGGGCTGGAGGATGTTGTGGTGTCATGGAAAGGCGGCACGGTGGATGCCAATTCGCGGGTATATGCCATCAGGTTGCAATACCGCATAGGGTACGAAGGACATTTTATCAATCTGACCGACAGCACAGGCAATTATGTTGAATACAGGCGCAATAGCCAAAACGGTCACAGCCACGATTTTAATGCTATACTGCTTCCCGCAGAGGCCAATGATCAGGCCTATGTGCAATTGCGCTGGAAGTATTACTTCACCGGGCAACAACTCGATTCCAACTCAGGAACACGTGATGAATTGCGTTTGGATGACATCAGGGTAAGCACACTTACCATGGGCTTGCCTGATCAGGGGCCCGTTACTAAGGGTCAAATGCAGCTTGGTCAGAATCAACCCAATCCGGCAACAACAACAACGAATATCAGCTATCAACTTACCGAAAGTGGGCATACAAAGCTGGTAGTTTACAACCAATTTGGGAGTCGAATTGCAACCATTGTGAATGAATTTCAATCTGTTGGTATATACACTTACGCATTCGATGCCAGCAGGCTTCCGGCAGGATTGTATGTGTATAGCATCGTGCAGAACGGAATGCACTTGAGCAGAAAGATGTTGGTTGTAAAATAGTTGTAGTTTTGTATTTAGTGAGAAAGCCAAATTAAATGAAAGGAATTAAAAAGTTATTAATCACAATTGCCCTTTTGTATTCGGGTTTATTTGCGTCGCTGAATACCCATGCACAGTCGCTCGTTATCAACGAAATAATGGCATCCAACGCCTTTACCATGGCAGATGAGGATGGCGATTTTGAAGACTGGATTGAGCTTTACAATGGGTCGGGCCAACCCATCAACCTTTTGGGCTATATGGTTACTGATAACCTGTCAAACCCAGGAAAATGGACATTTCCCGATATTACAATCGCTCCGGGCGATCATTTATTACTTTTTGCTTCGGGAAAAGACAGGTTGCAGGGCCCTTATCTGCACACCAATTTCAGCCTGAGAGCAGCTGGCGAAGATGTGGTACTTAGCAATCCCGAATGGTTGGTTATTGATCATTATACGCCCGTTGAACTCACCACGGATAACGCCTATGGACGCCTGACCGATGGCGCCGATAGCCTTGTCTTTTTTGCTGGGGCCACACCCGGCGAAAGCAATGATGGGCAGGCTTTGCTGGAAGCCTTTCCTGATTCGCTCTTATTTTCGCATGTACAGGGTTTCTATGCGGATACTTTTTATTTACAGGTAAACAGCAATCTGGAGCAGGCTGTGATACACTATACCACCGATGGCAGCGATCCCACAACGGCCTCTGCTATTCTGCCAGATTCGCTACTGATTTATAACCGCGAAAATGATGAAAATTACTTCTCGCTGGTAAGGACCAATCCTATAACGGCGCCCGAATTTTATCGCTGGCATCCGCCACAAGGAAATATCTTTAAAGGGACAAGCCTGAAAGTTCGCTCATTTATTGAAAACGAAGCAGTGTCGGCGATTTACACCCAAACCTATCTGGTTCATCCCGAAATGGATAGCTTGTATGGGTTGCCTGTGGTTTCAATCGTTACCGATTCACTCAATCTTTTTGATTATGAAACCGGCATTTATTTGGCAGGCCTGCACCACGACCTCAACCCCAGCTGGGCCTGGGTATGGGGAACAGGCAATTATCACCAGCGGGGCGATGAATGGGAACGACCGGCCAATATGAGCTTTTTTGAGGCCGATGGCAGTTTGGCATTTCAGCAGGATGTTGGTTTGCGCATTCATGGCGATGGCAGCAGGGCTTTGCCGCAAAAGTCGTTGCGTGTTTATGCACGCAATGTATATGGAAAAGGCACGATAGACTACGCCTTTTTTCCCGAAACAGGGGTTGAAAGCTATCAGCGTATCTTGTTGCGCAATGCCGGACAGGATTTTTATACCACCATGCTTACAGATGCGCTCACACACCGGCTGGTGGAGCATCTGGATGTGGAAACGCAATCGGTGAGACCTGCCGTGGTTTTTGTTAATGGCGAATTTTGGGGCATTCACCATATACGCGACCGCATCGATAAATATTATTTTGAATATTGTTGTGGTGCTGACCCTGATCAGCTGGATTATTTGGAAGGTGCAGGTATTGTAAAAGAAGGCAGCAATGCAGACTATTTGGCCATGAAGGTTTTTATTGCCGATAACGATTTGCAAGATGATGAAAATTATTTACAAGTTGCTGAACAGATAGATATTGCAAACTATATTGATTATACCATTGCCAAGCAATATATTGCTGCATTTGACTGGCCCGGCAACAATATGGAATTTTGG
>CAYTUA010000089.1:0-2914 GCA_964440855.1 uncultured Lentimicrobiaceae bacterium | reverse complement strand
CCATTTTTTACCTGATTCCACAAATGGTAGGCGCCGGCGACCTCGTAGTGCCTTTGCTCGGTTTGCCGCACTATGTTGGTGTGTTGATTGTAGGCTCTATTGTTATTTTTATTGTGGCTACAGCTGGGATGACTTCAACCACTTATGTGCAGTTTATCAAAGGGGCCTTACTTATTATTTTTTCGGTTGTTCTAACAGTTTATATCCTTAACAATGGCCTAACCCTGACCCCCGGAGGGAAAGAACATCGCTTCGAACGCTATGAAGCTGTTGTGCTAGAAGGACAACTCGTTGGCCTTGAAGGCACTGATTACAATTTCGATAAAGCAGTAGAAGCAAATGGGCATACTTTTGCCAAACTTGAAAAACAAGGTGTTTACCGATGGTTTAAACTGTCGGATGACGGATTGTACCTGGATGAGATGTTATCTACTTCAATTGCCGAGGATGGTACAAAGTTGTATAATGGCGAGCCCAAATCAGAGAGAAAGTTTTTCCAGGTTGGCCATCTCACCAGTATTACGGTAGATGGTCAGCAGGTGGAAGAAACGGGCCCGCTTGGTCCATTTGAGTTTTTTACAGCCCTTGAGAATTCCGAGATGGTTCGTTTTACCCGTCAGGATATCTGGGATGAGAACACTACGGTTTGGTACCAAACCCCTACTGCAGGGGCTGATATGGTAAAGCCGGGGCTCTTGCTCAAAGTTTCGAGCAAAGCGGGGGCCACTTTTTGGACAAAGCTCAATTTTGTTTCATTAATGTTGGCCTTATTCCTGGGAACATCAGCTTTGCCGCATATTCTTATTCGCTACTATACTGTTGCCAGTCAGCGCGCAGCGCGCAAGTCAACCATTGTGGCCATTGCCGCCATTGGCTTTTTCTACATCCTTACCATGTATATGGGCCTTGGTGCTGCCATCAATGGGGTATTGGATGTAGAAAGCAGCAATATGTCGGGACCACTCCTGGCCAAATATTTTGGGGTTGGACTTTTCTCCATCATCTCCGCAATAGCTTTCGCAACTGTGCTGGGAACGGTTTCAGGCCTTATTGTAGCCTCATCGGGAGCTATAGCACACGATTTTCTGGATAATTACCTCGATATGAAGATGGACGACAAGAAAAAAGTAATGGCTGGAAAACTAGCAGCGTTTAGTGTTGGTATTTTGGCTATTGTGCTCGGAATCCTATTCAAAGGCATGAATGTTTCCTTCCTTGTGGGATTGGCGTTTGCTGTGGCAGCATCGGCCAACCTGCCTTCTATACTCTTCCTGCTTTTCTGGGAGAAAACTACAGCTAAAGGAATAGCATGGTCTATTGTTACCGGGATAACTTCATCTGTATTGCTTATTTTGCTTTCACCTTCCATGTTTGAGCGATATGGACTGAGTAGTTCGGCGGCAATTTTCCCGATTGATAACCCGGGCATCGTTTCTATTCCGCTGGCTACAATTGTATTGGTAGTTGTTTCTTTGTTGACACAAAAAGATAATTCAAGAAAAGTAGAAAATTATCACCATGGATAGGTTTGATTTTAAGGGCATTGCGGGATTCATCGTATCAATGATTATTTTTGCCCCACTATTGCTCCATGCACAGCGAAATAATGATAATCCTAAGTATGGCATCAGTTTTTCGGGTTTTATAAAAACAGATTTTTTTTTCGACAGCCGCGAGAATTATACCATCCGTGAGGGGGACTTTCTATTATACCCTAAGGAAAAGCAATTTGATGCCGACGGACTGGATATAAATAGCAAAGCATCCTTCAATTTTTTATCGATACAAACAAGGCTTACCGGAAAAATCCTTGGCCCTGATGCTTTCGGAGCTACAACTTCTGGTGTGCTCGAAGCTGACTTTTTCGGGAATGAAAATGCTGCTTTTGTGGACAATAATGGTTTTCGGTTGAGGCTTGCCTATGTGAAATTGAAATGGAGAAAAACCGAATTAACAGCCGGTCAAACATGGCACCCCTTTTTTGTAACTTCTTGTTTTTCAGGAGTTGTTTCGTTTAATACCGGTGTGCCTATGCAACCTTTTTCACGCAATCCACAGTTGCGTTTGCAACACCGTGTCGGGAGATTTAGATTAACTGCTGCCATATGGGCGCAGCGCGATTTTACCAGTCCACAGGGCTCGGCCTCTTTACGATACGCTAACATTCCGGGGATGAGTGGGTTGCTGGTGTATGAGCATAAAAACTCCGGGAAAAGCCACAGCTTGTTTGCGGGTGTCGGTACTGACTATAAGGTGCTTCAACCATTGCTTAACACTGCTGTGGGCAACAAGTACTTTGTTACGAATCAAAAAGTTAAAGGGCTTTCGTTTACTGCATTCCTAAAACACGAAAACCCGGCATTCACCTATAAGTTTCAAGCCGTATATGGACAAAACCTGTTCGACCTGATTATGCTTGGTGGCTATGCTGTGCATGATATCATTGATTCGGCCCGCAACACTGTAAGCTACACAACGCTAAACAGCATGTCGGCATGGGCTGAATTGCACACCAATGGAGCCAGGGTGCAGTTTGGTTTTTGGGCCGGCTACAGCCGCAATTTGGGGGCCAGGGAATCTATCTTGTATTATTCCAACCAGTTGGAAGGTACAGATGCAACTGTTCGTGGCAGCAATATCAAATCGGTATTTAGGCTGTCACCGCGAATTGTACTCAAAAGTGGCAAGTTTAATTTTGCTACTGAGCTGGAATACACTGCTGCTGCTTATGCTACAAGGGATGCCGACGGAAAATTAAACAGGGATGACTTCGGCGTTATTACTAACGCGGAGACTGTTGCAAATTTACGCCTTTTATTCGCATTTATCTATCATTTTTAGCAATCCTTAATTGCTATCACGGCCTAGTGTCATGTCAACACTACTTTAGCCGGCCCAAGTCTTGATCTTTTTC
>CAYTUA010000088.1:0-6735 GCA_964440855.1 uncultured Lentimicrobiaceae bacterium | reverse complement strand
CGTAAATAACACCACTGGCACCAATGTGTGTTGCTTCGCGGGCACCCAACCAAACCCACAATCCAGTGAGCAGGGTGCTAAGCAAAAGCACCCGATAGGCGATGGGCCTGTAAAAATAAAACAGGGCTGACCCCAGCACAAACATAGGCACCGTATTGGCCATGAGGTGGTTCCAGTCGCCATGCAGAAAGGGTGCAAGCAGAATACCCGGCAGGCCTTCGGGCGAGAGTGGGCTAATGCCTAAAAACGACAGCCTGTAGCTGAAAATGGTTTCAGACAGTTTTACCAACCACATCAGCACCACCAGCAGCGCCGGCACAAAGGTGCTGCGAATCAGCTTTTGTTTTTCTTCTTTTAAGGCCATTGCTTCGGTTGTTCAATAATCGTTCCTTGCCACAAAAGTAGCCATTGTGTCAGTGTTTCTGATAGAAATCATGCTGCTTTTAGCTGGGAACTCAATATACAAAGTTCTTTTTAAATCAAATTCATTCATAGCATTCTTCCAAATAACAGGAATATTTTTAGTTTGTTTTCTGCAATGCAGCCTTCCAAAGTGCGCATTCTGCCTATCTTTGTAAACAAGAACATTTCAAAGCAACACCAAATACAAATCAATCATGCTAAAATGGGGCATAATGGCAACCGGAAATATTGCGCATAGTTTCGCGGCCGATTTTCAATTTGTTGAAGGGGGTATTTTGAAAGCCGTTGCATCGCGGAATATCGAAAAAGCACAGATTTTCGCGAAACAATATGCCATTGAGAAGGCCTATGGCAGTTACAGGCAATTAGCGGAAGACCCCGAAATTGATGCGGTGTATATAGCCACACCCCACAGCGAGCACCACCAAAACACCATGATGTTGCTAAACAACGGCAAACATGTTTTGTGTGAAAAGGCTTTTGCAGCAAACGCCCGGCAAGCCCGTGAAATGATAAATCTGGCAAAATCAAAAAATCTGTTTTTGATGGAAGCCATGTGGATGGCGTTTCAGCATGGATTTTTGCAAGCCAGGCAATGGGTTGAATCAGGTAAGATTGGCGAGCTGAGGATGGTAAGGGCCGAGTTTGGTTTCAAAGCTGCTGCCGACCCCAACAGCAGGCTACTGAACCCTGAGCTGGCAGGCGGCACTTTGCTCGATATTGGCATTTATCCCATTGCCATTGCCCATTATCTTTTTAACAAAAAACCTGTGGCCATCAGCAGCCTGGCCACAATCGGAATTACCGGTGTTGATGAACAATTGTCCATTTCGATAAAATACAGCGAAAACCAACTGGCGCATTTGTCGACTTCATTTCTGACAAAACTCGAAAACTCGGCATATATTTATGGGACAAAAGGTCATATTCACATTCCTGATTTCTGGCTATCGAAAAAAGCCATTTTGGTGACAGCAGCTGAAGAAATTCAATTCGAAAAAAACACACCCATTTCGGGCTATGCCAATGAGGTAAATCACGTGAATGAAACAATTAGTGCCGGAAAGTATGAGAGTGCAATTGTAACATTTGACAAAACGCTGGAAATAATGGAGATAATGGACACCATCAGACAACAAGTGGGTGTGGTTTATCCCGCTGACAGCGAAAACAAATAAACCTGAACTTTGACAGCTATCATTGCAAATGGTGGCTTTTTAAACCCCATTCCTTTCTCTTGAATATTTTCTTCTCAGGGTAATAGTACCCTGTTTAAAACGTTGATCTGTTAAGAATTGTGAAACTCCCAAAAGGGACATTGCTTTTGTATAATATTGCACAAACATTACTGCACTGACCTATGAAATTGCTTCGGGCATACTTACTGCTGCTTTTGATCCTAAGCCTGCCCTCATTCATTTTGGGGCAAGGTGTGGAAGGCACCATAAAAGACAGCAGCGGCAAGCCCATCCCCTTTGCATCGGTATATGCACCTGAATTACAGCAAGGAACAACCGCTAACCTTGAAGGGGAATTTACCCTCAACCTGCCCAAAGGAGAATACGAACTGCTATTTCAATATTTGGGTTTTCAAACTTTGCAGATAAAGGCCAACGTAAAGGACGGGTTCACCACAATGAACATCACCATGGAAACGCAGTCCTACAATTTACCCGAAATAATTGTCACAGCCAGTGGCGAAGACCCTGCCTATTACATTATGCGCAAGGCCATTGGCATGAGTCAGTACTACCAAAACCAGGTGTCGGAATACACCGCCAAGGTATATCTGAAAGGGACGGGTGTGCCGGTAAAAATCCCTGCCCTTTTGCGGAAGCAACTCAAGAAAGACGGCATTGAAGAAGGCAAATACATCGTCATTGAAACAGTGTCGGAAGTTGGCTACAAAAAGGGCGAACCACTGCAAAACAAGGTGCTGTCGATGCGCAGCTCAGGCGAAATTGACGACACCGGACCCATGCAATTTGTAACCCTCAGCCTTTACAACGATATCAATGGCATCATTTCGCCGCTCAGCCGCGCCGCCTTTCAGGTATATCGCTTCAGACTAGATGGTACTTTTGTGGAAAATGGTCGTACAATCAACAAAATCAGTGTGATTCCCAAACGAAAAGGCCAGGACCTGTATAGTGGTACAATCTTCATTCGTGAAGGCAGCTGGAATATCCATTCGGTTGATTTAAAGGTGGAGCAGCGCATGTTTAGTATTGAGGTAAGGCAAGTTTATCAGCAAGTAAAACCCTTGGTATGGATGCCCGTCAGTCACAACTTTGATGCGGTGGTTGAAGCATTTGGTGGCAAAGCCATTATCAAATATCTTGTTTCGGTAAATGATTATGTGGTGGAACTGAACCCGGATATCGATCATACTTTTTATGCAAACATGCTGGCTTCCGATGAAGAGGAATTAAACACCATTGCGGAATTGGCTGCAGAGGCCGGCGAAAAAGACATGGAATCGGAAACGCCAATAGCAAGCCCCCGCCAACAAAGAATGGAGGAGCTTGTTGAGCGTAATGATTTGAACAACAAAGAAATGCGCGAATTGAACCGCCTCGTCCGCATGGAGGCTACAGCCCATGAGCAAAAGCCTTCGCTCGAAGTAAAATCACGGAGCACCAATATTGCCGACAGTGCCAGAATAAGACCACCTGAATATTGGCAACAATTCAGGCCAGCACCACTCAGCCATGAAGAACGCCTTAGCTTTAACGATCCCCTGCCCGACTCCACAGATGCTGACACCATTTCGCGAAAAGGGAATGCACTGTTAAATGAAATTTTATTTGGCACCAGAAACCGTTGGATTGTACCAAACTGGCGGCTCGAACACAATGGGCTTACAGCGCTTAATTCATTTAATTACAATACTGTAGATGGTTTTGTTTACAATAAAGAATTCAAGTTGTCGCACGACCTGCTTTCGCGAAAACGATTTGTTATTAATGCAAATATACAATATGCTTTCGCCCGCAAACAATTGGGAGGAAGCATGATAGCATATTATCTGTACGATCCTTTGCAGCGGTCGTTTTTGCACCTTATTGCCGGCCGTATGCCTACCGATTTTAATTCGGACAACGGGATTTCTCCACTTATTAATTCAGTGACAAGCCTGTTTAATAAGCAGAACTTCTTAAAACTTTACGAAAAGAAATATCTCCGGCTAAATCATCAGACTGACCTTGCCAACGGACTCGTGCTGCAAACCGCTGTTGAATGGGCCAACAGGAAAAAACTTGAAAACAATACGTCCTTTCATCTAACCAATTTTTTCGGCAATCAGTTTACGCCAAATGTTCCCAATCCCTTTACAGATGCAGAAAACTTTTTCGCCAATCGAAAAGCCATCATTGTAGATGCCAGGCTCAGTTATACACACCGCCATTATTATCGCATCAACGATGGACGCAAACAAATGCTTCACACAAAATATCCGACCATTCATATCAGGTGGAAACAAGGCCTAGATGGCATAGCGGGAAGCAGCAGCAAGTTTCAACTGCTGGAAATGGGGCTCAGGCATGGTTTTTCGGTAAAACTGTTAGGAAGGTTGAATTATCAAATTGAGGCGGGTGCCTTTATCAACAATGAAAAAATGCATTTCGCCGACTTCAAGCATTTCAACAGCAACCCATTGTGGATTGAAAGCAATAGCAACCGGACCAATATGTTCCGAACGCTTCCCTTTTACGAAAAAAGCACAAACGAGCGCTATGTGTATGGACATTTGCGGCACGAACACACACGAATCCTGCTCAAGCGATTGCCATTTTTAGCCAATACCTTAATCCGGGAAACTTTATTTGTGAATAGCCTGCTTACATCAGGCAACAAGCCTTACACAGAAATTGGCTATGGGGTCAATCAGGTTTTTTTGCTTTTCAATATAGAAGTAGTTACTGGTTTTGAAGGTGGAAGGCACCAGTATACCGGCATCCGTATTGGCATCCCCATCGAGGGGCAGATGATTCAGTTTTAGGCCTGATTGAAACAAATGGCTAAACGCTTGTTGGCAACAGTTGGGCTACAAAATCAATTTTCCTACATTTGCACAGCAAATTTAACCAACACCCAAAAAAATGAAAATAAAACAACTCCTGCTTTTAGCCCTGATGATTGGGCTTTTTGCTTCCTGTAAATCAAAAATGACCAAAACAAATACAGAGCCTGTCGTCACTATGGAAGACCATGTGATAAAAACCTATGAGTTTCCGTCGGGCACTTACTATTGGTTTGAATTTGAGGATGAAACCCCTTACGACTTTGATGAAACCACAATCATTAAAAGCCTGCACCAAGCCGAAATATTTCCAACGGATGTATGGTACAAGGGCGGCAGCAGCATGTGTGTGCCACCTGGCAGTGACATTGGCATGACTGTAATTGTGCCTCCAGCCTTGCTTGTACGCCTCGAAAAAGCCAATGAAACCATGCTTGAATTTGGCTTTATCATTCCCGATGAGCCGCATGTGGGCGATTGTGCTTACAGGGTAAAGCACTATAGTTTTTAAGCCAACACCCTTTCGATCAATTCAATTTTATTAGTGGCAATCAAAAACGCCGCCTATGTGGTGCATGGCTTATGTGGTTTACCTTTTAAAAAGAGCAACAAAAACTATGGCGCATAGTAAATAGGGCCTTCAACACCCAAAGGAATACCAGCCCAAATCCATAACAGCAGCATGGGTATCCTCACCAGCGCAAAAGCAATTGCAAATGGCAACATCATTGATATGAGTGTTCCAATTCCCACGTCCTTCTCATATTTTTGGGCAAACACGATCACAAGTGGGAAATAAGGCAAGAGTGGTGTCAAAATATTCGAATACGAATCCCCGATACGGTAGGCCGCCTGCGTGGTTTCGGGTGAATAATCCATCAACATCAACATAGGAACAAATATGGGTGCCAGCAAAGCCCACTTGGCCGAAGCACTTCCCATAATCAGGTTTACAACCGAAGAAACAATGATAAAAGCCACCAAAAGTGGTGCCCCTGTAAACCCAATAGCATTCAAGCCATCAGAACCTTTCACAGCGAGAACACTGCCCAGGTTCGACCAGTTGAAGTAAGCTACAAACTGGGCTGCCACAAAGGCAATCACAATATACATACCCATGGTTGACATGCTCTTGGCAGTCATATCCGTGACATCTTTATCGCTTTTAATGGTTTTGGCCACAATACCATATACCAATCCGGCGACAAAAAAGCCAATAAACATAATCGGCACCAAAGAATCATAAAATGGCCGCATGCTGCGTACGCCGGTTTCTGGGTCGATATCGCCTCGCAACAGGCCATCAGCCGGAATGATGGTAAGTGCCACAAGCACCGAAATGACCACAATCGATACAAATGACCAGCCCAAGGCCTTACGCTCCTGTCGGTTAATAGGCTGTTCTTCTTCAATTTCGATGCCGGCAGCAGGTTTATACTCGCCCAGGCGTGGCATCAAAATCTTTTCAGTAACCCAGGTGCCTGCCAGCCCTACCAATGGCACAGAAGCTGCCATCAAGTAATAATTCGACAGGGGATTCACTGTATAAGCAGGATCAATGATCTGTGCTGCCGGTTCGGTAAAGGCGGCAATCATGGGATCGAGGCCCGTTGGGAAAAGATTGGCCCCGAAACCTCCCGAAACGCCCGCAAATGCAGCCGCTATACCTGCAAGCGGATGTCTGCCCATGCCCATAAAAATGGCCCCTCCTAACGGTATTAAAACGACATATCCGGCATCGGCAGCTACTGAACTAACCATGCCGGCAACTACGATTGAAAAAGTGATGAACGACTTAGGCACTTTGGAAACAAATAGCCGCAGCGCCACCGAAATCATGCCTGTATATTCGGCTACACCAATACCCAGCATCACCACCAGCACCAACCCAAGAGGGGGAAACAGCGCAAATGTGGAAACCATTTTGGTCATGATCATTTGAAAACCATCGCGTGAAAGCAAATTGATAACTTCAATGGTGTCAACCGGCAAACCATTGCGGTCGAGCAATCCTGCAGCTTTGCCCGGATGATCAACAGCAATACCACCGAATATCCACGATAACAATAAGGTAACACCCATTAATATAGCAAATAAAGTAACAGGCTGGGGCAGCTTATTTCCAATAACCTCAACCCGATCGAGCATAGTAGCAAAAAAATCTGATTTGTTCTTCTTTGTTTTCGTCATAGGTTCAAATTTGTTTCTTATTTTAACGTGTTATTTTTCAGTTACTTAGTTTTATAACTACATAGAAATTTCTTTGTTTTATTCAAGTAATCGAGGGC
>CAYTUA010000087.1:0-5232 GCA_964440855.1 uncultured Lentimicrobiaceae bacterium | reverse complement strand
ACCGTATTTTTGAAAATGAAGAAATCAAGAATATATTTACAGCATTGGGTATTACCATAGGCACTGAGGAGGACAGCAAAGCCCTCAACCTGGATAAATTACGCTACCATAAAGTTGTAATTATGACGGATGCTGATATTGATGGAAGCCATATTGCTACATTGATTCTCACATTCTTTTTCAGGTATATGAACGAATTAATTGAAAGGGGCTATGTATATATCGCCACGCCTCCGCTCTACCTCATCCGCAAAGGCAAAACAGAAAAGTATTGCTGGACAGAAGATGACAGGGAGAAACTTGTAAAAGAGTGGTCATCAGATGGCACTGAGAAAGGGATTCATATACAGCGCTATAAAGGTTTGGGTGAGATGAATGCAGAGCAATTGTGGTCAACAACCATGGACCCGGCTTACCGTACCTTGCGACAAGTAACAATCGAAAACGGAGTAGAAGCCGATCATGTTTTCTCCATGTTGATGGGTGACGAAGTTCCACCGAGACGCGAATTTATTGAGGCCAATGCCAAATATGCACGTATTGATGTTTAGCTAAATTTCTGGTAAGATTAATCCTAAACAGCTGGCATTCAAAATGTCAGCTGTTTTTTTTATTATAAGTATCTTAACTGCGATCGATGCGTTTGCTCCTGGCGAGCAGTTCCATTAATTTCCGGGTTTGAACAGGCTTGTACAGCACATCGTCCATACCGGCATCCATATACTCCTTGCGGCTTTTTTGCAAAGCATCCGCAGTTAATGCAATAATAAGGGGTTGCTTATGCTTCGGCAATTCCTGCCTGATCCTTCTTGTTGCCTCCATACCATCCATTTCAGGCGTTTGAATATCCATCAAAATAATATCATACGTGCGCTGTCGCATTGAATCCAGCACCAACCGGCCATTTTCCACCATTTTAGGCTGATAGGAATGTCTGTTTAGAATGCCCTGAATAATTTTCTGGTTTATCGCATTATCTTCAGCAACGAGTATTTCCAAGGGGTGGTATTCACCCAGATGCTCATCAGCCGTGGGAATATTCTGGGCTGTATTCAACTGATTTCCCTGACCTTGCAGCGTTAAAGATATGGTTGATTGGAGTTCCCAAATATTAATTGGTTTCAACAGTATGACAGTATCTTTGCGAATAACGGTTAACCGGTCATTGGCTTTGTCAGGATTTTTGAACAAAATATGTGGCATTTTCTTTTGAGCCCGCACACGATCGACAAGTTTCAGGTCGAGCTTTTTGTTATCGCGCAAGTTGGTAATCAACACATCGTAATCATTAAGCCAATCGCCAAAAACAGGTGATTCCTCCGTGGTAAAGCGAATTTCAAGTTGCAGCCCCCAGCTAGAAAAATAATCTTCCAGCAATTCATTTTCAAGGGAATCAGATGTAAAATAAAGCACCTTAAGCCCTTCAGGAATCTGCCTGACTTCTTCCATGCGGTTGCTCAAATCATCATCCGATGTTTGAATTGGAAGTTCTATCGTAAAGACCGACCCCTTACCAACCTCAGAATCAACATGTATGCTACCATTCATCATCTCCACCAGGTTTTTACAAATGGCCAGTCCCAAACCAACACCACTGTCTTTTGCATTGTTCACATCCAGCTTGGTGTATGGCTTAAACAGTGTTGGAATCAGTTCCTTTTCAATTCCTTTTCCGGTATCTTCTACCGAAATGCAGAGTTGGGACTTTTTTTCATTGCAATAACGGAGCTTGAGCAGCACATGGCCCTGTTGGGTAAACTTAATGGCATTCTCCAATAAGTTGAGAATCAACTGTCTGATTCGAAGGTCATCACCCAATATAGTTTGTGGACAATCGGAAGCAAGGTGATAACTCAAATCAATCTTTCGGTTGATGGCATCAGGCAGCACGGTTTGGATACATTCGTGTACACTTTCATGCAAGTTGAAAGGATGTTCATGAATTTTAATAAGCCCCGCCTCAATTTTCGAGAAATCAAGCAAATCGTTAATCAAGCCAACGAGTTTATTACTGCTTTCCCTAATCAATTGGTTATAATAAGATTGCTTTCCACTTAACTCTGTATCTTGCAGCAATTCCGACATTCCTGTTATGGCGTTGAGTGGGGTTCGTATCTGATGACTCATACGTGCAAGCATTCTGTCCTTATAGGCCAAGGCTTCCTCGGCACGGGATTGTGCTTTTTCAAGCTCATTGCGCAAATTTTCGCGCGCTATGCTGGTACTGATGATCTTGAGTAATTCGTCACTTGTTGTCCTTTTCCTGATCACATAATCCTGCAACCCAAGCTCAACGGCCTGAATTGCCTCGCTTTTCTCATCCTCATTACAAATCAGGACGAATGGGATATTGCTAAAACGTTCGACCAGTTGTTTAAGATAGGCTTGATTGTCTGTGTGTTCACGTTCAAGGGCGATAAATACCAAGTCATACTTGTCTTCCGAAAGCAGTTGAATTATATCCCCATTCTGATTGGGGTGTATGTTTTGAACTCCTATTTTAGGTGATGAATTTTTTATGAGATTCTTAAAATCAATTGAATCATTTTTATTGGCACTAATCAGCAGCAGTTGCATCATGCTTTTAAAGTTTAAAAATTCCGTGGCAAGGTAAGAAATAATTTGGGGATAGCATTTTTCGGGTTTGGCATTGTTCCCAGGCTTACTTCTAGCTCAATTCATTAATGGAAAGCAGTATTACTTCATTGGTTGCAGGGAGCTCAAATTCAGGCTCGTAATTATGGTTCCCGACAGCTGAGACAGCATCCTTCAAGGCCAACCAAACCGAAAAAGCCAGCATAAATGGTGGTTCACCAACGGCTTTGCTTTTGCGTACGGCGTTGGGGTTGGGGGCACTTTGCAGCATATGGATGTTAAATATTTCAGGCACATCAGCAATACCTGGGATTTTATAAGTGTCGGGCGAATGATTTAACTGATGCCCATCCTCGGCCCAGCGAATGGTTTCGGTCGTGCACCAGCCTACTCCCTGGATAAAGCCTCCTGTAATCTGCCCTGTGTCGATGGCTTCATTGATGGAGTCGCCCACATCATGCAAAATATCTGTGCGAAGAATTTTATACATGCCTGTTAGTATGTCCACTTCCACTTCAGAAACAGCCATACCAAAAGCAAAATAGTTGAAAGGGTGACCCACTCCTTTATTGCGGTCGAAATGCAATCCCGGTGTGGCATAATAACCTGTTGCACTCAAGCTGATTTGGGATTGGTGGGCTGCCTGTGCCAGTTCTTTAAAACTTATCCGCTTGTCGGTGTCATCAATGGAAATGGCCCAACCACCGTCGAAACTCACTTCCTGTGCATCAAGCAACTTAGCTGCCAAAGGGATCAATCTTGCTTTGAGCTTTTCTATAGCATTCTTCACTGCCATTCCGTTCAGGTCGGTTCCAGCCGAAGCAGCTGTAGGCGACGTATTAGGCACTTTAGCTGTGTTGGTGGCACTTATTCTAATTTCATTTAAATTTACACCAAACTCAGCAGCAGCAATTTGCATAATTTTGGTGTGCAGGCCCTGCCCCATTTCGGTGCCTCCATGATTTATTAAAAGCGTTCCATCTTTATACAGGTGAACAAGGGCTCCGGCCTGATTTAGAAATGAAGTAGTGAATGAAATCCCGAATTTAACAGGAGTCAGTGCCAGACCCCTTTTACGTGTGGTGTTGACTTTGTTAAAGGAATGAATAGCAGTACGCCTTAGGTAATAATCGCTATTCACTATCAATTGATCCCATATTGAAATCAATTGGTTCCTTTCAATCAATTGCCCATAATGTGTGATATTCCGATCGGGGTCGCAATAAAAATTACGAAAGCGGATTTCAGCAGCATCCTTTCCCAAAAAGCGTGCAATACAGTCAATAGCCTGCTCAATGACAGCCATCCCTTGTGGGCCTCCAAAACCACGAAAAGCCGTATTTGATGGCAAATTTGTTTTCCACATGGTGCCTGTAGCACGTACATTTGGAATATAATAGCTGTTTTCTGCATGAAATAACGCACGCTCAAGGATGGCCATCGAAAGGTCGGTCGCCATGCCGGCATCACCATTGAGATCAACTATATAAGCTTGCATCAATCCATTTTCATCAAAGCCAATTTCATAATTTGACAAAAACCGGTGTCTTTTGCCTGTATATTTTTGGTCATCATCACGAAAGAGCCTGATCTTAACAGGTCGTTGTGTGGCGTCGGCCAGCAAGGCAGCCCATGCAGCCAGATGGTTGGCCTGCGTTTCCTTACCACCAAATCCGCCCCCCATGCGCTTCACTTCGCACTCCACCTGATTGGACGACAACCCAAGCACATCAGCAACTACAAGCTGAGTTTCGGAAGGATTCTGGGAAGAAGCATACACCATCATCTCGCGGCCTTCGCCCGGAACACAAAAAGCAGCCTGGGTTTCGAGGTACCAATGTTCTTGCGCACCGGTTCTGAGGCTACCAGCAAGCCTGTGTGCACAACGTGCCATAACTTCATCGGCATTACCACATGCAATCTTTCGTGTTGGAGCAAGCTTTAAATCCAGTTGCATTGCCTTTTCAATGGTCAATACCGGTTCCAACAGTTCATATTCTATTTCAATCAGCTTCTCTGCCCTAATAGCAATTTCCTCTGTTTCAGCAGCAATTAAAAACATCGCCTGTCCAATGCAATTCACTGTTTTTTCAGCCAGGCAAGGCTCGTCGGGCACCAAGTGGTTTAATTGATTATTCCCCGGAATTCGCTTGAAATCAATAATATCAACAACACCATTCAATGCCAAAGCCTTGCTAAAGTCATAGCTGACAATGTGTGCATGCGCATATTGACTGAAAACCACCCTGCCAATCAGCATGTTTTCGGGATGTGGCATATCGTCAATATACACTGCTGAGCCGGTGGTGTGGCCAATTGCGCTTTCGTGGTGCAAGACGTTTATTTGGGGATTCATGTTTTTTCTGTTTTTTTTGTCAGGAGTGAGTGAGTCGTGAGTCACGAGCCTTGACTCATGACTATTGACTTACTTCATAATACATCTTCAATAATAAATTTTTCGCAGCAATACGCCGGTATTCAGCACCAGAACGGGCATCGGAAATCGGAGTAAAATCTTCTTCGATTAAAGCTTGTGCCTGCTTCACATTTTCCATTGTCCAGGGTTTTCCCAATAAAAACTGCTCAGCTTTGCCAGCGCGTTTTACGGTTGCTGCCATGCCGCCATAGGCCAATAAA
>CAYTUA010000086.1:0-3504 GCA_964440855.1 uncultured Lentimicrobiaceae bacterium | reverse complement strand
AGACAGTTCGGTCCCTATCTGTTGTGGGCGTTGGAAGCTTGAGATGACCTGACCTTAGTACGAGAGGACCGGGTTGGACAAACCGCTAGTGTACCTGTTGTAGCGCCAGCTGCACCGCAGGGTAGCTATGTTTGGATGAGATAAGTGCTGAAAGCATCTAAGCACGAAACTTACCTCAAGATGAGGCTTCCTTTAAGGGTCGTAGTAGACCACTACGTTGATAGGCTGCAGGTGTAAAGCTGGTAACAGCAAAGCCGAGCAGTACTAATTACCCGTAAGCTTTCTTAAATAACAAAAAATAGCAATATCTCTTGCTTGAAAATACTTATAACGCATTTTGAAAAATTGCACACCCCTTAACAACTTGTTCTCCTTCGCTGTATGTCAATAATATAACCAAAAGACTTTTGGTGACTATTGCGGCAGGGCCCACCTCTTCCCATTCCGAACAGAGAAGTTAAGCCTGCCAGCGCCGATGATACTGCCGTAATAGGTGGGAAAGTAGGTCGTCGCCATCTCATAACGAAAAACCCTTCACCCTTAAAAGTGAAGGGTTTTTTGGGTTTATCTTATACCCTAAACTTATAACAATATCCTGTCAAAGGATACCATCTTAATGGTAATTGTGTTTTTTGAACCAGTAAGAAATTGAGGGGCCAGCATTTATTGGACTCACTTAATTGCTGCCAAACATTTACGGATTTCCTGACATAGCAACTCTTGATTGCCCACACAATACCCTTTTTGCTGACAAAACACATTCATTTGTGCATCATACAAAATGGTATGCGGAGCCGAAACACCTATAGCTCTTCTAAAATCACCATTGCTATCAAGGTACACTTCAATGGTTAAATTATTGGATGCGACAAATGGTTTTATCTTTGTATTGGCACCTGTAACACCAGCACAAATAGTTACCATCTTTACTTTTTTGGAAAGCAATGAGTCGTTATAAATTTCATGCAATGTTTTGAGGTTTTCACATGATTTATGATCATTTAAATCCCAAAAAACAAGAATGAGGGGTTGTCCGTCACCACTTATGGTATTGGCGTTAATAAAATTTCCTTCAAGGGTTTGTAAACGAACCGAGGGTAAAATAACAGCTTGTTGACCCAGTGCATTATTGCCAAAAAGCAGGGTGGTCAACAAAATGAAAAAAACGGGCCTTACTGATAAAATCTTTTTCATAGTATGTTTCAAATTAACAGATAAAAAGAGAATATAGATATGATCTGATAATTTGGGATTGGTTGAAAAAGGATACCTGACAGCTTGTCGGTGAGGTCGGTTAATAGTGGTGGCAGTAATTGCATCAAATATTAAAAAGCTGTATTATTTTGCTCATTTCCCCCTTGAGAAAAAATAGTACAGAATTTCCCAACTACTTCAAAAACTGCCAAAAAATTGAAAGAACAAAATCAACATTAAATAACAAAGGTAACAACTATAATAGCTTTTGTCAAATATAATAAGAACAATTGAAACATTATACTGAGGCACATTGTGTTATCGCTTCATATCGCTGGTAATACTTATCCTTTCATTGCCTCTGTAAGCTACAACAAAAGCATCATGAATTCCTTTGGATCGTATCACCCTGCTGTATGCTTCTGCTTCGCTGAAAGAGCTAAAACGACCTGTGGAGTATCGATAAAGACCACTAAAAGTATTTTCCACTATTGGCGTTTCAATATTGAATCGCCTCCTGAATGATTCTGTATCAATCCGGCTGCGCGACATGGCAATAACCTGTACCCTGAATTCATATTGGCCTTGCGGAGAGGGCTCTTCATAACGCGGTTGATCAATCCTTACTACTGGTAGCGTGGATTGCGGCCGTGACCTTTCAGGCTGCACGGGTTGTACGCTTTCGTAATCAAGCACCTTCACAGGCTCTTTGCGTTTGGGGATTTGGGTTTGCTGGGTAGGCTTTTTTGCCTGCAATCCTTTGTAATTAAATATATAAGAGAGACCAACCGATCCATAAAAAAGGATATCATGGCGAAAACCATCACTGTAAAAATCAAGATCGTCAGAGAATGTTGTTTGTACCGAACCTTCCACATTCAGGCGCAATTCGTTGGTCAAACGGATATCTAAACCCAAAGTCAATGGCATGTTTAGTGCACCCGTTTTATAACTTACGCCAGGAGAAACCATCCCGTTTTGCCAGATTATTGCATCAGTAACAGAATTTCTTAAGGTACTGTTCCAACGGATATAGCCCAAACCAGCCAACCCATATACAGAAACAGGTCTGTCTGTCAAACCAAAGAAAAGATTACTGAAATTTAAATACATATGTAATCCTCCTTGGAATGTATTACTTGTAAAAGCATTGTTTAAAGGGGTGCCATTTGAATAGTTTTCCTTTACAGAGCGCAAGCTAAGAAATTGAAAGTGACCACCTAAGCCAATATACTCATTGAAGTATTTGCGTCCAAAAAGTCCCATGCCGAAACGTGTCTCGCCAGATGAAATTTTCTCAAAGAAAGTCCTGTTACTCACATCACCATAGTATTGGGCCAAACCAAAATTGAGCCCTGCTTCCCAATCCCTTACAGCTAATTTGTCCTTGTTAATCCCCGTTTGGGCACTAGCTGTGAATTGACTAAAAAGTGCAAATACGATCAATATGTAAATTTTCTTCATCGCGAAACAGTTTGGTTGATTCTCCGGTTACAATACTTATAGAGGAATTCATCTGCACTTCCATAACCAAGGTCGTATGCTTTTGTCCAATCTTCGCATGAGCCTGTATTATTGCCTATATAGTATTTGGCTACACCTCTGTTAAAGTAGTTTTTGATCCAATTGGCATAATCCGCCACCTTGGTGGGTTTCAGGTTTATGGCCCGATCATAGTCGAGGATGGCATCACAATAGTAACCCATTTTGCTTAGTGCATTGCCGCGCAGGGCATATATCATGAAATCAGTGGTATTGGGGTTTTCCTGAAGTGCCAGCGAAAATGCCCTTTCGGCACCATCATAGTCTCCAATTTGATACCTTAATAAGCCCCAATTGTAATGACTTGTATATTGATCTGATGGTGCATCAAAGTCAATGAAATACTGCTGCGAATCACGTATAAAGCGCTCATAAGTGTTGTAGTTCACTTCATAAAATTGAAAATCAAATAAATCGTACCAGTTGTCAGGCGAGGTTTGAATGCGGATAAGGTTTTGGTTCCTGTTTGCTTTTATCATTTTAAACCGAACAACTTGCTCCCCACCACTGCGGATAGGATAAACAGCCATCAATAAATTCCCGTCATTCACTTTCCTCCGGGCTACCATTTCCTGCACCTCTTTAATAATGTGCACATCTTCCATACGGATTTTATTCTGCGCGAAGCTATTGATTACCCCAGTGGCATGGCTTTTGAGTGCCAGGTTTTTGTCCTTATATATTAATTTCTCATAATTTTTAACTTTACCAGTAGCAAAACACTCTAAATCAACAATATAAGGGACGTTGAACGGAACATTCTCCGGC
>CAYTUA010000085.1:0-9699 GCA_964440855.1 uncultured Lentimicrobiaceae bacterium | reverse complement strand
CCGAAGAAAGCGTTCCCGGCAAAGTGCCTGGTCGGTATGCATTGGGCGTGATCCCTGCCCTTAATTTTGATGCTGACCTTGGCTTTCGCTATGGCGGGGTTTTCAATTTTTTTGACTATGGCCATGCAGGCAACCGGACTGATTATGAACAGTATCTGCAATTGCGGCTGATAAACTCAACAGAAGGAACATTACTGGCACAAGGCATTCATGAATCGACCACTCTCATAAAAAATAAATTTGTTGTCGCTGAGTCGAGTTTTCTGGTTGACACCAAAATGGATTTTTTTGGCTTCAACGGCAGTCAGGCTGTTTACCATGCCGCATTTTCCAATCCAATGCATCCACAATTCATCAGCGAAGATTATTACACTTATAAACGCAATAAAATTCGCTTACGATTGGATGTACAACACCCCATCAAGCAAAGCAACTGGCGATTGCTCACCGGTTATACTTTTAACCATTTCAGGGCGCAATCCATTTCCATTGTCGATGAAAACAGCCCGGTTAGCAGTTTATTCGAAAATTACAAGGAGTGGGGTTTAATCAGGAAGGACGAAATGGAGGGAGGCATTATCAGCCTGCTAACTATTGGTCTGGTTTATGATACCCGCAACCAAAACTGTTATTGCACAGACGGTATTTGGTTTGAAGGATTGATTTATTACGCCCCCCAATGGCTTGGATCGCAGTCTTTTTCAAAACTGGTGCTTACTTACAGGCAACACAAAAGTATAATGAATGAACGGCTTACTTTTTCGTTTCGTATCAGCAGTCAGCAGAAAATAAGCGGGCAGATTCCTTTTTATATGTTGCCCACAATATTCGACAGCCGCCTGAAGCAAGATGGCCTGGGCGGTGCATTCAGCCTGCGTGGCGCATTTCGCAATCGTTTGGCTGCCGATGGCTTTGTGTTCTCAAGCATTGAAGCCAAACTAAAATTCTGGCAGTTTAACCTCTTCAGGCAGGACTTCTTTATAAATGCTGCCTTGTTCTACGACAACGCCTATATCACCCAAACCTATCAACTTGATTTGTCGCATGTTCCGGAAAAGGAGCTGGCTGTGCACTTTAACAATGACAAGCAGGCTGTGCACCACAGCTGGGGCCCGGGGCTGTATATTGTTTTCAACAAAAACAATATTATCACCATTAATTATGGGTTTGTGACCAATCAGCAGGATGGGCGAGGCGGCCTGTATATTGGTTCAAGCCTGCTATTTTGAAAATTTATTATGGTTTTGTAAGGAATATCAAAACAAGGCGACTCATTCAACAAATACATCTCAAAATTGCAACCCAAGAAAAAATGAAAATGAAAAAATCGAAAATGATCAAAATTGTCGCCGCTGTTATTTTAGCAGGCTTGCTGATTGGTGGCGGAGTTGGTGCTTATATGTTCTTTAAGCCCCATCGCGATGTGCAAAAAACAAGTACCGATTTCAAACTAACGGCCAATGAGCTTGTAGCAGAATACCTTGGCGACTGGCAAGGGGCTAACAACAAATACCTGGCAGCCGATGGCAACTCGAAAGTGCTGGAAATTACCGGCACTGTAGCACGTGTAAGCGAAGATTTTAGCGGACGCAAGGTGGTATTGCTAAAGGAAAAAGGCCAAAAGGCAGGTGTTAACTTCACTTTTCTGCCCGAAACCGACGCACAAGCTGCTACCCTCAATACAGGTGACGTGGTCACCATAAAAGGCGTCATCAGGTCCGGTGCATCCTTCGATGCCGACCTGGATATGTATGTGCATGCAGTTGTCGAAAAAAGTGCAATCGTCCAATAAAATTTTTACCGGGCTATACAGCGCAAACAAACTATCAAACAATTATTTACAACATTAATAATCAATTCATTCATAAACAATAAATTAAACTTACCATGAAAACTAGAACAATTATTTTAAGCAGCTTGATGTTATTCTTCAGCCTGAGCATTTTTGCTCAATCAGCTGAGCGATATGTTACTGACAAAACCCACATCAAGTTTTTCTCCACAACACCAGCCGAAGACATTGAAGCCCACAATTACAGCACAACGGGCACGATTTCCACCGATGGCAAAGTCGTTTTTTCGGTGCCCATGCAAGGTTTCGAATTTGAAAAGTCGCTGATGCAAAAGCACTTTAATCAGGATAAATTCCTCGATACCAAGCAATTTCCTACAGGACGTTTGGTTGGCAACATCACCAATATCGAAACAATCGATTTCACTACACCTGGCACCTATGATGCTGTTATTGAAGGCGAAATGACCATCAGGGGGGTAACGAACAAAATTAAGGAAAACGGCAAGCTTACTGTTACCGACCAAGGATTGAATGCCCATAGTGTATTCGATATCACCCTGGCTGATTATGGCATTGAGTTTGTAAAAGGGAAACCTTCGAAAAACATTGCCAAAACAGTTGAAGTCACGATTGAGGCTACTTACACAGGGCAATAATTTAAAGATTACAATCCCCAGCTTATGCAACATCAATCATTTTTGCTTGTGTTGTATAAGCTGATTTTTATTATGCGGATGAAAACAGAAAAAACGCTATTGACCTTACTCATTTTCCTTTTTGTTACAGTTGATTTATGCGCACAATGGGGGGAAGAAGAACAATTGCTATTTGTTATTAAACGCAGCAGGGATGTTGACGAAATACACTACACAGTCAGGCTGGACTCATCCGGCAAACCACATCAACAAAATCCCATCCGTACCTATTGGGTAAAGCATACTGCAGGTGGCAAACAGGCCCCGCTTACCTGGATTCAAAAAAAATACGCTTATGGCATTCACCTTTCAAAAACGGACGCAGATGAAATCAGTTTCCATTTTGTTTCTAAAACCGATCAACAGTTTAAGCTAAGAAAAGACAATACAGGCCGATACCATGCATTCACAAAATTTGGTGATACTACTCTCCGGGCTGACTCATTGCATATTCATTTTGATGGTGGTAGCTTTATGCAGCCCGGCATTGCCGCAATCCATATCTTTGGACAAGATATAGAAAGCGGAATTACACAAAAAATGAATCTGATGGAAAATTCATCTGCTTATGAACGAAAGAATTTCTAAAACGATCTGACTTTATGTTTTTCATAAATTACTTTATGGCTATAAGCTTAACCTTTATAGCCACCACTTGGCTGGGTGCACAAAACCCAGCAACCAAACAAATTAATTCGAAAGAATTGATATCCTTTATCCAAGAAAGGGAAGGGGTTTTGCTGGATGTGCGCACACAACGCGAATTTCAAAACGGCCATATTGAAAATGCGGGTCAATTAAATTATTACGCCCTCGATTTCAAAAAAAGGCTTTTGCTACTCCCCAAAGATGAGCCTATCTATTTATATTGCAATACTGGTTACCGCAGCGACCGTGCTGCCAGCTTCCTCATCGACAATGGTTACACACAGGTATATAATCTGCAGCATGGTATTATGGAATGGGAACGCTATGATTATCCGGTGATGATCGACCCAAATGCCCAGCCCGATACAGATGATCAAATTGAACCCCGCGACTTCTCTGCCCTGCTGGCCGATAACGAAGTGGTTTTTGTTGATTTTTACGCCCCCTGGTGCGGGCCCTGCCGCAAAATGATGCCCATGATCGACAGCCTGAAAGTGGAGTACCACGAACGAATCCCGATAATAAAGGTGAACGCAGATGCCAGTAAACGTTTGGTAAGAGAGCTGGAGCTTATTTCAGTTCCATATTTTGCGCTATACCGCAATGGCCGGTTGGTGTTTGACCACAATGGTTTGATCAGCCGCGAAGAACTTATCAGGCAGATAGAAGCAGTACTTTAGTTTTTTGTCAGTTTTTATCAATTCCACGACTGATTTAACAAATAAAAGAAAGATGAATAAGAAATTAATACTAAGTGGCAGTTTTCTGCTGCTATTTTTAAGCAATATTATGATGGCACAACAATACCGTAGCGCGAAGGAAGCGAAAGGTCTGGCAGTAGGCGAAAAAGCGCCGCGTTTTGAGGCTCTGGATCAAAACAACAACCCATTCAAACTCGAACAGGCCCTGAAAAATGGACCAGTTGTGATGATATTCTATCGCGGCCATTGGTGTCCTGTTTGCAATAAGCATTTAGGCCGGGTGCAGGACAGCCTGCAATCCATTTATGAAAGAGGGGCCAGCGTAATTGCTGTTTCACCTGAAAAGGTAGAGTTGCTCTCCAAAACAGCCGGCAAAACCGAAGCTGAATTTATCCTGCTGCACGATGAAGGGTATGCCATTGCCGATGCCTATGACGTCACCTTCAGGCCCGACAGCATGACCAGGCTGATGTACAATACCATGTTGGGTGCAAACCTGAAATCGGCCCACGACGACGAGAGCCAGCGATTGCCCATCCCGGCAACCTATATCATCGGGACGGAGGGCACCATATTATGGCGGCATTTCGACCCTGACTACAAAAAGAGGTCAACGGTGCAGGATATTATTAAGCATTTACCCAAATTTTAAGAGAAAAAATATATTTAAAACCAAATGCAGCTGTTCAGATTGAAAATAAAGGCTGACCTTAGCCACAGAAAACAGTTTAAAATGAGGACAAATATTAGAAGAAATCCTTGGCATTTCACTAGAATTTGCAGGGGACTTTTTTTGTATGTCTGAGATCAATTCTATCCGAATAGTCGCTAAAATGACTATCAGGTTTATGTAAAATCAAACAATGCTTATAGCATGGAAAAGACTAAAAAAGCCCTGGCAAGTTTTCCCCCAACTTTGATCCCCGAAATTGAAAAACATGCTCAATTAAAGGAAATCCCAAAAGACACGATGATTCTTCAAGCCGGAAACTATGTAAAAGTAATCCCGGTTGTGGTGGAGGGTTTGATAAAGGTTTATGGTCAGTTCGAAGAACGGGAGTTGCTATTGTATTATATCCAACCTGGCGAAAGCTGCATCATGTCGTTTGCTGCAAGTTTAAAAAACGAACCAAGCAAGGTCTTTGCTGCTGCCGAGGAGAATTCAGCATTGTTGCTGCTGCCGGTTGACCGTTTGGCAAACTGGGTAAAACAATTTCCAGACATCAATAACTTTTTCTACGGGCTTTACAATATGCGGTATGCTGAATTGCTTGACACGATCAATCATGTTTTGTTCAATAAGATGGATGTGCGATTGTATGACTACCTGAAAAAGAAATCAGCCTTAGTAAACCACCATCCACTCAAAATAACCCACGTGCAAATCGCTAATGAATTGGGTACGGCTCGGGAAGTTATCAGCCGTGTGATGAAAAAGCTCGAAAATGAAGGAAAAGTATTGCAACAGCCTAATAACAACATTCAAGTTTTGACTATGTGACTCTGGTCACTGCGCAGCATTTTTTCTACTCCTATTTTTGCAGCATATTAACATTAAAATTTTAGGAATAATGAAGAAAAACATGGGATCAGCGGATAAAATCATCCGCATTATCATCGCAATTGTTATTGCAGCTCTTTATTTTACAAACGTAATCAGTGGCTCATTGGGTATTGTCCTGTTGGTACTAGCGAGCGTATTTGTACTTACAAGCCTAGTCAGTTTTTGCCCGCTTTACGCACCCTTTGGCCTGAGTACCTGCGCAAAAAACAAAGTGGAATAACTACCCGTTAAAACTACTTCAATCCGATAATTTCGGAATTTCTTGCGGAATTATCCCGCAAAGCTACACTCCAAGCCACAAACCATAAAACCAGATGGGAACTGCAAAACGCAGCCTGACCATCCGGTTTTATTTTTATTTTAGAGTCTTATTGTCAAGTTATTATTGCCAATTCATTATTGAATCAACTCTAAAAAATCACAAACAGTTGGTTAATTTTGTTTGCATGATTACATTATAACTGTATGTATTTACTTTAACTTTTTTGTTTTTTTATGCATCTTTGTCAGGTTAATATAAATTGTCCGACAAATTCACGATCCAATTCAAATTTAAATTCAAACTTATGTTTAGCAGCCATCCTAAACCACTGCAAAGCATTCTTCAGCGCATACAGGAGCTAAAGGAGATTAGACCAGGCAGCACTCTTGAAGATTATTTTTTTAACAGCCTGATGAAGGACGACTTTAAATGCTTTGCCACATACAACCATACACCTGAAGAGAGTTACGGCCGACACACCATCTACCAAGACAACAAAATCAAAGTGCTGCTTATGACCTGGTGCCCGGGCGACTTCACCGCTATCCATAATCATGGCCCTGCCGAATGGGGCTTTGTATATGCCTTTGATGATATTACCCACCGCGTGTATGAGCAGCAAGACAATCAAATCAGCCTCAAAAACAGTGAAACTTTCAAAGCAGGCCAATTGGCCAGAGTTTCATCTGGCTTGATACATATGATGGGAAACACTTCAGCCAAAGCAGCACTGAGTCTTCATATTTACGGCATCGACAACACAATACCGATTGACCATGCCAAAGTATATCAACCAGAACAAGGTAAGGTTGTGGAGACCTGTGGCCCGGCTTTTCTCAACCTGAACCCACAGTTTATTCTTTCAGAATACAAATTTGATACTTATTCTTCCAAAACATTACTTGATTACCATCAACTTACGCTTGCTTTTTATAAGCGCATCAACAAAGAGGGCCAATTGAATCAACTTCTTGAAAGATTGCATTCCAATACCTGATACGATTGATGCTTACATCACAAACCATTCACAGAAACAAATGACCACATCAGATTTAGGCCATAAATATGGATTACTTGAAAAAAGTTTTGAACGCATCCACAACTATCTGGCCCAACAGCAAAATGGAGAGCAAAAACTCGTTGAATTCAAACTCCCGAATGAACTCAAACAGCTTATCAATTTTGAAATAGGGCAAAAGCCCGTGGATGAAGCAGGATTTTTGAGGCTGGCCGACGACTATCTGCAGTATGCAGTGGATACAGGCAACAAACAATTCCTGAACCAGCTCTATTCCGGATTCAATTTACCGGCCTTTATCGGCGAGTTGTTTACCTCCTTGACCAATACCTCCATGTACACCTATGAGGTGGCCCCTGTTGCCAGCCTGATCGAATCCGAAATGATCCGACTGATGAATGCCTATGCCGGTTATACGAATGGCGATGGCATTTTTCTTACAGGAGGCAGCAATGCCAACCTGATGGCCATGCTTTCGGCGCGCAACAGGCTGTTGCCCGAATCCAGGTTCGAAGGATACGACAACAGCATGAAGCTAACGGCTTTTGTAAACGAACATGCCCACTATTCCTTTGATACAGCAGCCAACATAACCGGCATGGGGTCGAAAAACGTCATCAAGGTAAAAACCGATGCACACGGACGAATGATTCCTCAGGAACTTGTCCGTTCGATTGAAGAATCAATACAGCGGGACGAAACACCATTTTTTGTGGCAGCCACCTGCGCTACCACCATGCTGGGTGCCTACGACCCCATCGAGGCCATAGCAGCTGTTTGCCAAAAACACAATCTTTGGCTGCATGCCGATGGCGCTTTTGGTGGTTCAGCCTTACTGAGCGAAAAACACCGCCATTTGCTGAAAGGGATTGAACAAACCGATTCCTTTAGCTGGAATCCGCACAAGCTGATGAATATCCCCCTCATTTGTTCTGTTTTGCTTGTAAAAGAGCGCGGCAGCCTGCAACACAATATTACCGATATCGATGCCGATTATATTTACCATGAAATTGATGAAACAGAAGATTTGGGAAAAAAATCGGTACAATGTGGCCGGCGGGTAGATGCTGTTAAGCTTTGGTTTGCCTGGAAATACTATGGCCTGGACGGCTATCGCGACCGCATCGACAACCTGATGGATATGGCTGCTTATGCCGAGCAAAAAGTAAATAGCGAAAGACAATTGGAAATGATGTCGGCACGCCAGTCGTTTACTGTTTGTTTTCGTTATAAACCACATTTAAATACCGATTTAAACGCTTTTAATCTGCAAATCAGGGAGCAGCTGCGCAAGAGTGGCAGCACCATAGTCAATTATGGCTATCTGGGTCAGGAGCTTGTTATACGACTTGTAACTGCCAATGCCGCTCTGGAAAAGCATGATATCGATAAGTTTTTCAACTTATTCCTAAAAAAAGCAAATGAATTGGAACAGCAATTGAAACTTGCCCTTTAAAACAAAACTGCTTTACTTTCCATTACAATCATTCTAATAACCATTCGCACATGCAGCTGCTAAAGGAAAATATGAGGACCAATGTCAAATATACCGGTTTCGCCATTGCATTGGCCTGGCCACAAACGCTTTGCAAGCAACCTGGATCATGGTATGATTTGCCATCGCATTGGCTGGGGATTAGTAAAAACCATTTTTATACAGTCGGTCATGCCGCTATTGTGCTGGTGGATTTCAAAACCAGAAAATGCCATTATTATGATTTCGGGCGTTATCATGCCCCCTTTCAATATGGTAGGGCACGCAGCAAGACCACCGACCATGACCTGACCCTGTCAACCAGGGTAGAACTATCTGCCGACGGACTGCGCATAACGAACATGAACAGCATCTTAGCCGAATTGCAGCAAAATAGCTCCTGCCATGGCGATGGCACCTTGCATGCCGCCTATTGTGCCATCAATTTTGAGCTTGCCAACCAAAAGGCCCTTGATTTACAATTGGCAAGCCCCCTGCCCTATGGGCCATTCGTATGGAACGGAACCAATTGCTCGCGCTTTGTGAACACCGTGATCCGAGCCGGTCGGCCCGGCAACGGGATTCGTTTTAAGCTCAGGTACCTTGTGCCTTTCACCCCCACCCCGATGAACAATGTGGAGGCACTGTCAAACAAAACTTCCATGGGACCAGTCCGTTATTTTAGCAATGAAAAAAGCCTGACAAAAGAAGACTTGAAAATAACCCTGCAGGCACCAAACCGACATCCTGAAATTCCAGAAGAGGCACAATGGCTGAGTGGTGAAGGAGCCGGCTCGTGGTTTCATTTGCAAAAATCAGCCGAATATTATATTGTAAGCCGCTACAACCCCGAAGGTGCATTGGAGTGCGAAGGCTTTTTTATGTTTGTTGGCCAGTCGGGCTTCGACATCAATGAAGACTATCAATTCGGGCATTTAAGTCATTGCCAGCGTGTTACACTGATGCAAAACGAAAAAACGTTCAACTTACTATTGGCTGAAAAAAGCACTGATAGACCCAACGGGAAATCAATTCAAACACCAGCAATGATAGAGGGAGCAAATACAGCGAAAGGAGTTTCTTCCGGCAGCGATTAACCGGAAAAGCAGGCATCCCCGTGCGCCTTTGCGTGAGTGTATTCCTCGCCAAGACGCCAAGACGCTAAGAACATGATACAAAAACCAAGAAAATAAAAAAAAACTTTGCGCCTTTGCGACTTTGCGTGAGCATATATCTCGCCAAGACGCCAAGACGCTAAGAGCATGATACAAAAACTCAAAAACAAAGCAAAAACAAAATACCTTTGCGACTTTGCGCCTTTGCGAGAGTATATTTTTCGACAAGACACTAACTACTTCGCCACCAAATCATATCCGGCTTCACGTTCCTTCGCCTTTTTATCCCACTCTGGCAGTATTTTCTCCTTAAACAACTGCTTTTCGTTCCTTAATTTTTCCATATCGAGGCCAATAAACTCCTGGGCTTTGGCTTTGGTGGAGATATCCGGGTAAGGAATTTCGCTGGTAATACCTTTGGTAGCCA
>CAYTUA010000084.1:0-5113 GCA_964440855.1 uncultured Lentimicrobiaceae bacterium | reverse complement strand
ACACTAAAAAAATATTATTTTTGTACAATATGCATGCAAAGAAAAACACCATAGCAGAAACCCCTTTAATGAAGCAATATGCAACCATCAAAGCCAAATATCCCGGTGCTTTGTTGTTGTTTCGGGTAGGGGATTTTTATGAAACCTTTGGGCAGGATGCCATCAAAACAGCTGAAATATTGGGCATTGTGCTGACCAAAAGAGCCAATGGTGCTGCAGCATCTATCGAATTGGCCGGCTTTCCACATCATTCTCTCGACACTTATTTACCCAAGCTGGTGAAGGCCGGACAACGTGTTGCTATCTGCGACCAGCTGGAAGACCCAAAACTGGCCAAAAAAATTGTAAAACGGGGTGTTACTGAACTGGTAACGCCAGGCGTGTCATACAATGACAATGTGCTACACCAAAAAGAAAATAACTTTTTAGCAGCACTGCATTTGTTCGAAGGCACCTCAGGTATTGCATTTTTGGATATTTCGACCGGTGAGTTTTTCGCAGCCCAGGGCACAACAGAGTACATTGATAAACTGCTTCAAAGCTTTAACCCAAGCGAAATCATCCTTCAGCGAAACAAGCGCAAGGCCTTCATTGAGCAATACGGCGATAGGTATTATCTGAATGTATTCGACGATTGGGTGTTTTCGGACGACTTTGCACAGGATATTCTTTTGCGCCATTTCAAAACCACATCACTCAAAGGGTTTGGAGTAGAGCACATTCCTCAGGCAGTAATTGCAGCTGGTGCCGCCCTGCACTATCTTTTAGAAACACATCATGATAAAATTGAACACATTTCAGGCTTATCTCGCATAGATGAAGGCAACCATGTTTGGCTTGACAAATTTACGGTGCGCAATTTGGAACTTTTGCACAGCCCCCACCCCAATGCCAAAACCCTGCTTGATGTAGTTGATCAAACAGTTTCCCCTATGGGAAGCCGGCTTATGCGGCGCTGGATTGCCCTGCCCCTGAGGCACAGGCAAGCAGTGGAAGAACGCCTTGAAGTGGTGGATCAGCTGGTGAAACAAACAGAGCTGCAACAGCAGTTGCGCGAAACCATCAGACAAACAGGCGACCTGGAACGACTGATCTCCAAAGTGGCTTTGGGTAAAATCAGTCCACGCGAACTTTTGCAGGTAGCCCGCGCCTTGCAGCAGGTTGAAAACTGCAAACAATTATGCATGGAAAGTAAAAATGCAGGCTTGGTCAAATTAGGGGATCAGCTCAACCCCTGTCTGAGCATTCGCAACCGCATCCAAAATGAGTTGAGTACTGATCCTCCGGCCTTCGTGTCAAAGGGCAATATCATAGGCAAAGGTGTTTCCGAAGAACTTGATGAATTGCGTGGCCTGGCCCGCTCAGGCAAGGATTACCTGATGAACATCCAAAAAAGGGAGGTTGAAAATACCGGCATCAGCAGTCTTAAAGTTGGCTATAACAATGTATTCGGCTATTATCTGGAAGTGACCAATGCCCATAAAAACAAGGTGCCACCCGAATGGAACCGAAAACAAACGCTCACAGGATCTGAGCGTTATATCACAGAAGAACTAAAAACCTACGAAGAAAAAATCCTGGGTGCCGAAGAAAAGATATTGATACTTGAACAACAGCTTTTTGAAAATCTTGTAATCGCTGTAAGCGAATTTGTTGCCCCTATCCAACTCAATGCTGCCACCATGGCAAAAATCGATTGTCTGGCTTCGTTTGCTGCTATTGCATTGAAAAACAAATATCAAAAACCTGTCCTTAACGATGGATATTCTATTGATATAAAAGAAGGAAGGCATCCGGTGATAGAACAGCAACTGCCTGCCGGGGAAGGCTATATCAGCAATGATGTGTATCTGGATAATGAGCGGCAGCAAGTTATCATCATAACAGGCCCCAATATGTCGGGTAAATCGGCCTTACTTCGCCAAACAGCACTCATTGTATTGATGGCACAGATGGGCAGTTTTGTCCCTGCTGCATCTGCTGAAATAGGAATGGTTGATAAGGTGTTCACGCGTGTAGGTGCCAGCGACAATATTTCGTCCGGCGAATCTACCTTTATGGTTGAAATGAATGAAACGGCCAGCATCTTGAACAATATTTCAGGCCGAAGCCTTGTACTTTTAGATGAAATAGGCAGAGGAACAAGTACTTACGATGGAATCAGCATCGCCTGGGCTATAACGGAATACCTGCATGAGCATCCAGCCTACAGGTCGAAAGTGCTGTTTGCCACACACTATCACGAACTGAATGAAATGGCTGCCTCGTTCAGCCGGATACGCAATTACCATGTTTCGGTGAAGGAAACGGGTAAAAATGTTATTTTCCTGCGAAAATTGAAGAAAGGCGGAAGCGCCCATAGTTTCGGAATCCATGTGGCTACCATGGCCGGCATGCCCCGAAAAGTGATTGACCGCGCCAACAAACTGCTCAGCATGCTGGAACAAGCACATTCAAACGATTCTTTCAAGAAAGCCGGAGGTGGGAAGTCAGAAAAGCAAGACGACTATCAATTGAGTTTCATACAATTGGATGATCCGTTGCTCCATCAGATTAAAGATGACATTTTAAACACGAACATTGATACCCTCACACCGGTTGAAGCACTTTTGAAGTTGCATGAGATTAAAAAACTGCTGGGAAAGTAGTTGTTGTCCCTTTAAAATTCTGTTATGCAATAATTTTAAAAAAAACGCAAAAAATTCTTGCATGGTTTCTGAAAAGATGTGTACATTTGCACCTCCAATTTATGACCATATGCGGAAATAGCTCAGTTGGTAGAGCACGACCTTGCCAAGGTCGGGGTCGCGAGTTCGAGTCTCGTTTTCCGCTCCAAGACAAAAATCCCGATCAATTTCGGGATTTTTTATACGGGCCCGAGTGGTGGAATTGGTAGACACGAAGGACTTAAAATCCTTTGGCCATTGCGGCCGTGCCGGTTCGAGTCCGGCCTCTGGTACTTTATTTTAATTAAGAAGCTGTTAAACAAATGTTTAGCAGCTTTTTTTATTGATACAGGACAAAAGACAGGACAAATTTTTACATGACCTAGTGTCCACCTATTTTCTCTCAATGTATTTCTGGATGATTTTTGCAATGGTTGCGGCGATGAGGGCGACAAAGCCGGCCATCATGGCTGTAAACAGTGAAGTGATTCCTTGGTAGTCAGGAACCTGCTTGCGAACCTCAACAAAGAGGGCTGTGCGCCAATCGAAGTAGAGAAATAGCACAAAAGCAAACAGCATAAAGAGCAGGATCCGCATGCTTGAGTAGTTACCGTTGTCGTCTTGTAAGGCATTGCGCATGGCTTATTTTATTGGCCGCGGTTAATGAACCAGGCGAAGAGGCCGATCAAGGTGTTGGCAATAGCCGTGGCAATCAGTACCCAGTTGCGGACATACTTTTTGATGGTGGTGATTTCGTTTTTGTGTTGCATCAGCTGGTTGATGGACTGGCGGTGGGGGCAAATGAGTTCGCGACGTGCATGATCGCCCTCGATGCTGGCCAATCGCTTGATTGTATCAGCGATTGTTCCATTTTGCCTGATGAGGTGGTTGTTGATGCCTTCGAGCTGGTTGATGATGATCTGGTTTTTGGCTTCGTGCAGTTCGGTAAAATGCCTGATGGCATTGTCGATGGCTTCTTTTGTTTGTAAGTTGGTCATAAACTGTTATTTTAAAAAGTTAACATTTTCCGTGGGCAAGCACTTCGCCGGCCAAACCCACCTCCAGCCAGGTTCTTTCCTGGCTTGCGCTATCTTCATAGGCGTACAATCCCTCAGCAAGGAATGAAAGCCCGTTTGCATCAGTATAAATGATTGCGTCGGTAATGGGCATGCCGAAGTTGCCCACATCCTCAAACCAGATATCAAAATAGGTATCAGATTCCTCACAGGGAGAGCGGAAAGGCCCCATGATGCTGAATAGCACCAGCTGCTGACCGCAGGTGAGCTGATCACCCCATGTAGCCTTGGATGCATCGAAGTAGTACCATTGACCATTACTGTCACTATACCATGCAGAAGGGGGATAAGAATTACCACCGCTATCGCCATAAATGGGTATGGACTGGCTATATGCACCTGCCAGGTTGTTCACGGTGCAATAAACTGTTGTGGCAGAAAACAGGCTGTTGCAAGGGTCGGTATTTGTTGTGGATGACACCACCAAGGAGTACATGGCAGGGCTGCCCTGGTTCATGTTGCTCTGCTGTTGCAGGATGCCGATGGTCAATAATCTGCTCATAACTAAATCATTGCTCCTATCATTGTCCAGGTGTTTGTTGCCGTTTTTACCAGCTGCACAGCGGCATATTGCCCGGGGATGTATTCGCCATTGTTGTAAGCATTAACGATAACACCAGAGCTGGGGCTAATGTCCACCCTTTGTGTGCCGCCTTGTTCGATTGTAATCACGGTGCCAAGCGCAAAAGCAACACTTGTGTTGGCAGGCACATAAACAATGCGCGAAGCGGCATTGTCCACCATGCGTATGTATTTGCCGGCATCGGACAGGACCAAAGTGTGGTTGGCGTTTGAAACAGTGACGATTTCAACAATAGCGGAAGCTACTGCTTCGATGGATGATCCGTTGAAAGACAAACCGCTGCCCAGGCTGATTTCCTGCACCGAACCATTGGTGCCCACCCTGCCCAGCAGCCTGTTTGCCGTTACATTCTGGATTTTGGCATAAGTGACATTGGCGTTGGAGATTTTGATTGTAGTTACAGCATTGCTTGCCAATTTGGCGTTAGAGACAGCAGCACTATTGATTGTCAGCGAATAGTTGGGGTGTGATCCGGTTTGTGATACATCACCGCTAAAGACTAACGATTGCCCGGAGGACAAGACATCCTTGTGAATTAAATTAAGGCCGCTCAGCGTTGCTGTGTCACCAATGATCATATAATCATCAGGCACAGGCCCAAATATTGTAGGAAAACCATCTGACCCCGCAAGCAATTGTCCTTTAGCCAGGCGAAGTTTCTGTTCTGAAAACAGTTCACCGCTTGCAGCTTCGTTTACAGCAAAAACAATGTCATATTGTGCCATACTCTTTTAAGAGATAAGAGTACCCGACAAAGCATGCCGGGTACTCAATTGATTAATTACCAT
>CAYTUA010000083.1:0-2647 GCA_964440855.1 uncultured Lentimicrobiaceae bacterium | reverse complement strand
AACATTTGCTGCGGCGATTTGCAGGTGGACAAATTAGGCAGTAATTCGGGATAATACTGTTCGGCAAACTTCACCCAGCTGGGGCAGCATGAAGTGAATTGAGGAAGTTTTTCACCTTTTAGTTTGCGGGTGATAAATTCTGTCGCTTCTTCTAAAACAGTGAGGTCGGCAGCAAAAGAGGTGTCATACACATGGTCAAAACCAATGCGTTTGAGTGCAGCAACAATTTGTCCGGTAGCAATTTCGCCCGGTTCCATACCAAAACCTTCTCCTAAGGCAACCCGCACAGCAGGTGCCAACTGGGCTACAACCACTTTATCCGGGTTGTTGATGGCTTTCCAAACCTCTTCTGTTTCAGGCTTGGGAACCAATGCCCCTACTGGGCATACAGCCACACATTGTCCGCAATAAACGCATTCAACATCGGCCAGACTTTTGCAGAAGGCAGGGCCCACTGTGGAATTGGCTCCGCGACCTGTAAAGTCAATGGCACCAACAGATTGCATTTCCTTACACACCCTGACACAGTCGCCACACAGTACGCATTTGTTGGGGTCGTGGATAATGCTGTGCGATTTGGTGTCAACGGGTGCCACCTTGTCTGTTTTCTTAAACCGCACCTTGGTAACGCCAAGTCGCCTTGTAAGGTCCTGCAATTTGCAATTGTTTGATCGCGAGCAGCTTGGACAGCTAATGTCGTGGTTGGCCAACAGCAATTCAAGATTTACCTTTCTGATTTGGCGCACTTCCTGGGTATTAGTTTTTACCACCATGCCATCGCGGGGCGGGATGGTGCATGTGGCCTGAATGCCCATGCCGTCAATATCCGACACACAAAGGCGGCAAGCACCATAAACACTTAGATGCGAGTGATAGCAAAATGTAGGCAATTCGATATCAGCCTTGCGGATTAGTTCGAGTATGTTTTTTTCGTTTTCGATAGGGATCATCATCCCGTCTATATTTACAGTTCCTTTATTCATTTTTCAAAGTATTTTTTAGTTAAAACCAATCACAGCATCAAACTTGCACACATCATGGCAAATACCGCATTTGGTGCAAAGAGCCGGGTCAATATAATGCAGTTGTTTTTTCTCGCCAGTTATCGCATTTACAGGACATTTGCGCGCGCAAGCCGTGCAGCCAATGCATTTTTCAGCATCGATCATAATGTCGGACAATGCTTTGCAGTTGTTGGTTCTGCAGTTTTTGTCATGAATATGTTCCAGGTATTCATCCTTGAATTTTACGATGGTAGATAGTACGGGGCTGGGTGCCGTTTTCCCCAACCCACAGAGGGAGGCTTTTTTTACTACCAGCCCGATTTCCTCTAACATTTCGAAAGTTTCCTGGGTAGCGGTGCCGTCGATAATTTCATCCAGCAAGGCCAGCATTTGTTTGGTTCCCTCGCGGCAGGGGACACATTTGCCGCAGCTTTCGCTTTGGGTGAAATCCATAAAAAAGCGGGCAATTTGCACCATACACGATTGACTGTTCATTACCACCAGGCCTCCGGAGCCTACCATGGCACCTTTGGCGATCAGGTTGTCGTAATCGATGGGCAGGTCGAGGTCTTCAGCAGTGAGGCAACCGCCCGAAGGCCCGCCAATTTGTACGGCCTTGAAACCGTCGCTGCATATGCTGCCGTCATCAGCTGTTACGCCACCACCAATGTTATAAACAATTTCACGTAGTGTGGTTCCAAAGGGCACCTCAATAAGTCCTGTATTGGCCACGTGACCGGTAAGGGCGAAGGTTTTGGTTCCTTTTGAGTTGGTGGTGCCATGCTGGTTAAACCATTGGGGGCCATGGCGTAAAATAAGAGGTACGGCTGCCAGTGTTTCCACATTATTGATCACAGTAGGCTTGCCATAAAGTCCTTTCTGGGCCGGAAATGGCGGCTTGGGCATGGGCATGCCACGCTTGCCTTCGATGGAGGCCATCAGGGCAGTTTCTTCGCCGCATACAAAAGCACCGGCACCCTCCATTATATGGATAAACATATTGTGCTCAGTTCCAAAGATATTTTCGCCCAAAACGCCGGCATCCATGGCATCTTCAATGGCCTTGCGCATACGCTTGATAGCCAGGGGATATTCGAGTCGCACATACACATATCCTTCGTCAGCGCCAATGCCGCGCGCGGCAATCATCATGCCTTCAAGCACCCGGTGGGGATTGCCTTCCATCAGACTTCGGTCCATGAATGCACCCGGGTCGCCTTCGTCACCATTGCAAATGACATATTTTTTGGAGCTTTCTTCAACACGTGTAAGTTGCCATTTGCGCCCTGTTGGGAATCCGCCACCGCCACGTCCGCGCAAGCCCGACTCAAAAACAGACTCACAAACCTCTACATCGGTCATTTTCTTGAAAGCTTTTTCGGCAGCTGTATAACCGCCATGGGCAATGTATTCACGAATGTTTTCTGGGTCAACATGTCCGCATTCGCCCAAAACCAAACGGTTCTGAAGTTTATAAAACGGAATATCGAGCTGCCCGCGGCTTTTGGAGCCATCTACGGGGTTCACATAAAGCAATCGGTCAATAACCTCATCATTTTGAATTGTTTTTGTGAGAATTTCGTTCACATCCTCTGGCATTACCTTCACATACATGGTTTCGTCAGGAAGTATATTCACCAGTG
>CAYTUA010000082.1:0-2821 GCA_964440855.1 uncultured Lentimicrobiaceae bacterium | reverse complement strand
ATCGGCAATGTAACCGATCCCCAGGCCAAGCTGCACATCAGGGCAGATGAAGAGGAAGATGCCAATCTGTTGCTTGAAGCCACCGGAACCGGCAACAAGTCAAGCGTCATTTTTTCAGATAGCCATTTGATCAGTGCATCAGCTGACGACCATTTTCGTTTCAACACAAGTGATGACAAAACATTTCTGTTTCACAACGGCGATATTTTTATCGAAGACATCAACAAGGGCATCATCATGAAATCGCCCAATGGGCAATGCTGGCGGGGGGTGATGACCGATCAGGGGAGTTTGTCCTTTGAGCAGGCAACTTGCCCCGATGGCGGTGCAAGTTCCGTGAGCCAGGTACAACAACAAGGAAGCTTGAAGGTGTATCCCAACCCTGCGGGAAGCAAATTAACAGTGGAAACAGATACCAAAGGGCAGCAGGGTCGCTTGTTGGTTATTTCGCCCGACGGTAAACAGCTAAGCCACAAACAGATCAAGTCGGATAAAACCGAACTGGATTTGGGTTGGTATCTATCAGGAACATACCTGATACAGCTCGAAATCAATGGCCAAGTAGTTGAAAGCACCAAAGTTGTGAAGCAGTGATGCCCTGTTGCACAATTATAATTGAATGCATCTGATTGCAACAGCTGCAACAAACAAAAACAGAAATTATAATCCCAAATTAAACAAAACATCCTATGAAAAACACTTTGATAACCTTGCTTTTTGCCTTCTCACTTTTGTGGCAGGCCAATGCACAAAACAGCGAAAACACCAGCCTGATAGGCATGTGGCCTTATGGGCCCGGAAATTCAGTTAACACATGGGACAACTACGCCATGCTCAGCCTGGGACGTACCGTCCAAATTTATGATTATGCAAACCCCCAGGAGCCGCAACTTACCGGCGAACTGTTTCTCGATGATATGATAATTGCTTTTGCTTTCGACAACAACCTTGCTTTTGCCGGAGGCTACAAAGGGTTATATATTATTGATATTACAGATGTTACCCAACCAACAATCCTTTCCATTTTACCGGTCGGAAATAAGCTGAGGGGGGTGGCCATACACAATGGATACTTATATATTACAGTTTACACGGAGGGCATTGGCATAGTGGACTACAGCGACCCAGCCAATCCCTTTATAGCCAATTTTTTAGAAGCCAATTATGCCATATATGATCTAATCATCCTGGATAATATTCTATGGACAGCTTCGGGCTACAATGGGTTTTCTGCTTGGGATCTTACTGAACCTTTAGAGCCCGAGATACTGCTCTCCAATCAGGACTATGGAAATATTACCGGTATAGAAATATTTGGTCAATATCTCTATGTGGCAAGTTCGTGGCAGGGCCTTATAGTATTTGATGTTTCGAACCTTCCTGAGATCAACGAACTGTCAGAATACCCGGCTTCGGGACTTAAACTGCAGCTACATCGCGATGGCAACCTGCTCGCGCTTACTCACCTGAGCAATGGCATCACCCTCTACAGCTTAGAAAACCCTGCTTCACCCGATAGCCTCAGCACGTACTTCTCGCCCTGGCCCAACCGAAAAGCCATCCTCAACAACGGGTATGTAATGCATTGTAACTTTCTTGAATTTAATATTTTAGATGCAAACAACCCCCAAAACATCGAACGAAAAGCATCAATTGAATTACCTGACATAGCACAGTATTGCGAAATAGTGGAAAACCATTTGTATGTAAACAGTCCCTCCGGTTCGATGATGATATTTGATGTGGCCAATCCACAAGCACCACAAAAGCTGCTGCAAAAACACTTGGGTGACGGTCACTATGTAGTTCATGCCAAAGATGATCTGCTTTTTTATAACATTTCTTATAAACTCATCATTTCTGATCTGTCAACGCCATCGAATCCGGTGGTGCTCGATTCGCTAAATGGCACAACCACCATCACCCATGTAGTCAAACACCAAAACCTGTTGTTTGTGGCTGATTACGACACCCTTCAAGTGTTTGACATTTCAGATATCCATGCTCCGGTCAGGCTGGAGGCATTCGAAACGGGGCGCATACAGGATATGAAGGTTTCGGGCAACAGGCTTTATTGTACGGAGTTTAGTTATTTTTACTTTATTGATTTCAGCAATCCTCAACAAATGACTCGTTCTGAGCTTGTTGAAAATATGGCTACAAATTCTATTGCCGTAAAAGACAGTCTGGCTTACGTGTTATCAAAGGTATATCCCGGCACATGGGATTATTCCCTGAAGATTTTCAATGTGAAAAATCCGGACAATATCCAGCAACATGGCCATATGATGCGTGAAAAGGATTTTCAGTATGGTGTTGTTGAAGGGGATTACCTTTATGTGCAGGAATGGGGTGTAGGTATCCATATATTTGACATTCACGGGCCGACTCCGGAATTATGTGGTTTTTACCCCGTTTCAATTTCTCCCAATAAAATTGCAGCTGAAAACGGCATCCTTTATGTGCCATCTGGTTGGGGAATGGATTTTGTAGCCAATGATCTGATTGCCTCAGCAGGCGGGATTTACATTGAGCGCGACCAACGCCTGTTGTTGTACCCCAACCCTGCAGCCCAAAGCATCAATTTTGAACTCGATGACAAAAGCTATTCGAACACATTCACTTATGAAATCGTAAAAATGGACGGGGCTGCAACCCTTTCGGGGAAACTTACTGCCGGTCAGCAACAACTCAATCTGGACGGTTTGCCAGTCGGGGTGTATGTTTTACGCCTGATCAGGGAAGGAAATATTTACAAAAGCGGAATATTTGTAAAACAGTACTAAAAAATATTTAAACCCATATGAAGCTGATTACAAAT
>CAYTUA010000081.1:0-3132 GCA_964440855.1 uncultured Lentimicrobiaceae bacterium | reverse complement strand
CACCCCCTAAACCATTGGAAAGATGAGTATGAATGTGGTAGTGGACGGCCACGGCCTGACAGAGGAGACAGCGCAAATGAACCTGAATGGAACAATTTATTCATTTGATTTTCTGGACAATGAGTTTCATGATATCCAATTATTGGGCGATTTAACAGGAAAAGATTTCAATGGTAAAGTCATTGCCGATGATCCAAAAATCAAATTTGAATTTTTGGGTGAAGCCAGTTTTTCCGAAACACCTCCTTCATTTAATTTCGGTGCTGACTTGCATCATGCTGACCTGTACAATTTGCACCTGCTTGATTCGGATACCCTTATGCACCTGAAAACCAACATTGATGTGAATTTTTCAGGAATGAACCTGGATGAACTCATCGGTTCCATCAACATAAAGAACACCCATTATCAAGACAGCCGGGGAAGCTACCAAATGGATAGTTTTAATTTGGTTACGACACATTATGGGCTGTATCCCAGAAGTTTAAAACTTGAATCCGATTTTATTGACCTGGAGCTCGGAGGTGAAATAGATTTTGCCAATCTGGGCGTGGCTTTCAAGCAATTTGTTGGTAATTATATTAATTTCAGGAACTTCGAGCCAGAAAGCGAAACAGTTGTTCAGCAGGATTTATTTGTTGATGTGCACTTTAAAAATACGGAAACACTCAGCCGCTTGTTTATGCCATTGGTAAGTCTGGCGCCAGATGCACGTTTCAGTGGGGTTTTTACCAATCGCGACCGCATTCTAAATACCACTTTCAGGGCCAGGCAGCTGGCTTTTGGCAACGTGAAACTGAACAATATGGTGTTAAACACAAACAGCAGCCAATGGTTGGCCGAAATGCATTTGAATACTTCCCAAATTATTTTTCGCGACAGTACTGAAAATGAGCCTACTATGCTCGGGTTGGATAAACCTGAGTTTAGTATCACTTTGGCTGACGATAGTGTTCAGTTCAGGTTGCTGTGGTCGGATAATTTCAAAATTGCCCGCAACAGGGGCGATATTTTCGGATTTTATGCCGCCTTACCGGATAAGCAGCATGAATTGCGCATTACGAAAGCGGACCTGGTAGTAAACGATTCTATCTGGAGAATCAGCCCCGGAAACAGGATTCTGTTTGCTGATAATTTTACCCAATTGGAGAATTTCCGTATCGGCATGGGTGAACAAAGCATTGCCCTGAAAGGAAAAATTCCCTTGACGGACGCCGATTCATTGGATATTGCATTTGACAAATGGGATATTTCCAATTTTGATTTGCTGATGCAGGGTACGGGTCTGGATTTTGATGGCATTATTGATGGCGAATTGGTGCTGTCCAACCTGCAAAACCAACCTGCATTTATCTCCAACCTGCGCCTTTCCGAACTATTTTTGAATAAGGAAAAGCTTGGCGAAGCACGGATTCTGAGCAGTTGGAACAGCATTGATGAATCGCTTTACCTGAATACACAAATCATCAACATCGGAAATGTTTCTACAAGCAGAATGCTCAATTTAAGAGGTTTTTATTATCCGGGCCGGTCAGAGTCCAGCCTGGCCCTCGACCTGGACCTTGAGAATTTTCGCTTGCGTACCATTGCCCCATTTATGGTAGGTGTGCTAAGTCAAGTGGAAGGGCTTGCTTCGGGTCAGGTAAAAATTGGAGGCACGCTGGATGAGCCCGAAATGGAAGGAAAATTAAACCTGATGCGCACAGCCTTCCTCATCGACTACCTCAATGTGAAATATTCCCTGGCGCATGAATTCAATATTGCATCTAACCGAATTGATTTTAATGAACTTATGCTTTTCGATACACTGGGAAACAAAGCCATGGTAAATGGCAATATCACCCACGATTATTTTAAGGATTTCAGGTTCAACCTTTTTCTCAAACCCGCAGATTTTCTTGCTTTGAATACCAATCAGGAGATGAACGAGCTCTTTTATGGTTCGGCGGTGGTCAGTGGCGATGTGCATATCAGTGGCGCAATCAGCGACGTGGGATTAGATATCAAGGCTATAACACGTAGAGGTACCAATATGACCATACCACTTACATCTACAACCACCGTTTACGACAATGATTATATCGTGTTTATCAGGGATGAATCAGCCATCGAAGAGGAGGGAGAAGTACCCAAATCGTCCGTGAGCGGCTTTGATATTAATCTGGAAACCACGGTGACACCAGAGGCCAATGTGCGCATTTTCCTGCCTGATAATATGGGCAACCTCGAAGCAAGTGGCAATGGCAATATAAAACTGGGTGTTAATTCAACAGGCGAATTCACCCTTTTGGGCGAATATATAATCCGCTCAGGCCAGTTTAACTTTGTCTTTGAAAACCTGGTAAGGCGCCGTTTTGATCTGATGGAGGGGGGGCGCATCAGCTGGACAGGCGATCCGTATGATGCAGATATCGATGTAAGAGGTGTGTACCGCCTGAAAACTTCCCTGAACTCCCTGGGCCCCAGTATTGATTCCACCAGAAGGAGCCGCATAAATGTGGAAGCAGTAATACACCTTACAGAAGAATTGTTTAATCCTGCGATCAAATTTAGTATCAGGCTCCCCAATGCAGATGCCGAAATGAACAATATGGTTTTTTCCGTACTCGACACCACCAATGATGCCATGATGACACAGCAGATTTTATCGCTGCTGGTATTGGGCAGCTTTAGCTATGCCGGGGGGGAGAGTGCTTCGCTTGGCGCTTCCTCCTTTAGTGTTATTTCAGGTCAGCTGAGTAGTTGGCTTTCGCAGATCAGTAAAGACTTTGATATTGGATTGCACTACAAACCGGGCGATAAAATATCCGACGAAGAGCTCGAGGTGGCCCTTTCCACCCAATTGTTTAACGACCGTGTGACCATTGATGGTAACTTTGGCGTAATCGGCAACCGGCAAACCACCAACAACGCGAGTAGCATTGTGGGCGATGTGGATATCAATGTGTTGCTTACACCGGACGGGCGACTGCGCATGAAAGCTTTTAATCACTCTAACACAAGCACTTGGTTCAATAGCAGTGCCTATGATAATTATGCCCCTTATACCCAAGGCGTTGGTTTTTCATACCGACAAGAATTTGATCGCTTTGGCGACCTCTTCCGAAGAAAACGAAAACAAAAAAACAACCC
>CAYTUA010000080.1:0-3835 GCA_964440855.1 uncultured Lentimicrobiaceae bacterium | reverse complement strand
TAATAATCAATTTTTGCCTCACTTTCAATTCGCCTGATGTAAGTTCAACGATATAAATGCCTTGCCCCAAAAATGAAATAGCTACTTTTTCAATTATTCCATCTTCAAACAACACTTGCTGCCCAAGTTGGTTGTATATGGCGATGGTTTCAATTTTCAAATTATTTTTACTTGTAACAGTTACCAAATTTGAAGCAGGGTTGGGGGCAATGGTGAATTCGGATTCAGGAATTATATCAACTACGCCCACTGTTTCACAGGCTGCTTCTACCTCTTCGCGGCTGTTGCAACCGGGGGCGTTTTGATTTATTCCGATACTGCCATTTGGAGCGGCCAGGTAATCGCAGATGCTTTTCACTTCGCAACTGGTCAAGGATGAATTACTACTAATATATATACTTCCAATAGAATTGGCGGCTATACTCTCCAGACCTGCCAGACTGGTTAGGGCATTGTTGCACAATATATTAAGACTTCCTCCAATAGTTGTCAGATTGTTCAACCCCATCAGGCTGGTCAGGGAATTATTTCCGATGTAAATATCCCCAATAAATAAATGTCCTTCGATGGAAGTCAAACCTTCCAATCCTGTCAGACTGGTTAAGGAATGGCTCTTATTAATGGACAGATAGCCTCCAATTGAATTCAAAGCTTCCAACCCAATCAAGTTGGGTAAGGGAGAAGTATTAGTAATTATAAAATTTCCCCCTATCGAAGTCAAATTATGCAAACCCGATAAATTGGTGACATTACCCTTTATTAGAAATTCACCTTGCAATTCGGTGCAATTTGGGAATGCAGCCTGAAAACTATCAACATCGGATTGGGAATGGATATTATAATTGCCATAGGGCAGGCATGGCAAACCACCGCAGGCATGCGCTATATCAATTATACTATTACAGCCAGGTGCATTGAGACCAATATCTACTTTTCCAGTGGGTGCCGCCAATAAATCACATAGGGAATAGCAGTTAGATAGCGCATAGTTATATCTTACGTCTAAATAACTGCCGATATATGCCAGGTTCTCAAGTCCTGTTAAACTGATAAGGGATTCGTTAAAATAAATGCCAATCCAACTTCCAACAGACTCAAGGTTCTCTAATCCAGTTAGACTGGACAAGGAACTGTTATTAACAATTAAAAGTTCACCACCGATTGAGCTTAGGTTGGTCAATCCTGTCAGGCTATTCAAGCTGCTGTTATGCCTTACTGTATAAGCACCCCCGATAGACACCAAACCTTCCAGACCTGTAAGGTTTGTCAGGGCTGGATTTCCATTGTCTGGCTCCTCGCCGCCGATCATTAGTTGTCCCCCGATAGAAGTCAGGTTTTCAAGCCCTGTCAGGTTTGTAAGGGCACCACAATTAAACAACAATAGGCTACCTCCAATAGAAGTTATTGTATTCAAACCATTGAGGTTTGTAATATCATCACCAACAATAGTTACATACCCCTCAATTTCAGTGCACCCCGGGTAATTTGTCTGAAAATTATCAACTTGTTCCTGTGTGCTGAAACCGATGCCTCCGGGCAGGCATTGCGAACAGGTTTCTTTGGTTTGTGCCATTGCACTGCTTGCCATTAAAAGTGCAATTAAAATGAGGCCGTGCTTTTTCATGGGTTTTGCTTTGTTTATAATTGGTTCTTATGCAGCGAAACTGCGCTTTGGATGGCTAAAAATAATACAATTCTTATCCAAAAACAAATTTGATCAAAAAAACAGGAGCTTCGCCGAAGTCGAATGGCAGGCCTTGGACGTTGATGTTGGTGAAACTGAATTCGAAGAGCATGCCGGCTTCGATGGTGCCGTTCTTTTCCAAATGCATGATGATCTGGTTGTTAAAGGTCATATGGTCGGCCTGGAGCTTGCCGGCCTGCATGAATCCGGCAAGGTATAAAGCGTTTGCAGGCAGGCTAAACAGCGCAATAGAACAGAATTAAAGCCTGATTTTGAACGTAATGCTGATCTCTTTTCTTTAAGGAAGCCTGCTTAATTCCTGGTCAATTTTATCTTTTAGAAATATCTTGATCAGCGACTGGTAAGGAATATCCCGCTTGTGGGCAATCAGCTTGAGTTCGTCTAATAAAAACCCCGGAAGCCGCAGTGAAATGGTTTTAGAGGTAGGCTTCAGATTTGGGAAAATAGTTTTTTTTGCTTTTGACCAATCAACATATTCAGCAGAATCCTGCTCTGCCCAAAACGCTCTTTCCTGATCTTCGTTCTCAAATTTCGGAAGGGATTTACGCTTTTCCATAATAGATTTTCCTTTCTTTTATATTCATGTCTCTGGCTGATATGATGCGCATGAGTCTTTCACGAATAGTAAAAACAACAAACAGGCAGTGGTTTAAATCTGTCTTTCCCAAGGCATACCATCCTTTTTCATTGCCTGAATGATTCCTGTCATCAGCAAGCAGCAGTGGCTCATTGAAAAATATTTGCTCACACTCATTATTACTGACCTTATGTTTAAGCCAGTTTTTATCGCTATTTCCTTTATCCCATTGAAAACCGGTGCAAGAATTGAACAGCTCCATAGTTTTGTTGTATGTTGCAAAGATATACAATTTCTCTGTGCCGTAAGTTGAAACCGATAGCAGCCTGCACCTTCGGGATACAATCGCAGTCTTCACCCCACCTCCGCATTCCAATTGATCTTTTCAATCAATTGAATAATGATGCGTGTGGAGGCAGCTTCGGCGAAAACGCCCAACAACCCCTGATTGTTGACATCGGTGAAGGGCGGTTCAATTGACACTTTACGCTATTCCCTTTGTTTTATTCACAAGAAAAAAAGCAAAAAAAAATCCTTCGGTTATTCGAAGGATTTTGTAGATCGGGAAGTGAAATTACTTTGGAAGTACCACTCCGTCAATTACATGGATTATCCCATTGCTTCCTTTTAGGTCAGTAGCAGTAACATAAGCTGAATTGCCATTCTCATCTGTAAGTTTCACTTTTCCATTGTCCATGGAGGCTGCTAACTTTCCGCCACTTACTGTTGTCAGTTCAACTTTCCCTTTACCCTCTTTAATGGCAGCTACTACTGCTGTTGCGTCCAGATTGCCACTTACAACATGGTAGGTCAAAATTTTTGCCAATTGTGCTTTGTTTTCTGGTTTCAGTAAACTCTCAACCGTACCGGCAGGAAGCTTAGCGAAAGCATCATTGGTAGGCGCAAAAACAGTGAATGGACCTGCTCCTTTTAATACTGTTACCAGGTCAGCAGCTTTTACGGCAGCCACAAGGGTTGTGTGATCGGCAGAGCCTATCGCAACATCAACAACATCATTTTTCTGACTAAAGGCGCTTACTGACATCGTAAGGGCGAACATAAATACAAATAGTTTTTTCATTGCTTCGAATTTTTATTTTGTTTAATTATTTAGAACAAACATTAAACACAATTAGGAAGCTAATGTTCACAGAGAATGTTTTTAAAATATTTATCTAATGTTTCGCAATGTGTGTATGAGCCTGGCTATGAATGATAAGAGAGGCTGAAATTTTATATAAAACACAGATGTTCTGAGCTATAAGCTTTTTCATATTCATGAAAATATTGCATTCATTGATCACAGCCTGATTGATAATGTAAAGGAGCGCGAAGCGCGGACAAGAGCACCCAAAGAGGCTGTCTCAAAAACCGAGGCAGTCTCTTTTATGTTTTAGTCAGTTTTGTTGGATACAGGAATTAAAAGTAGCTGTGATGCTGAATAGGGTGTAGTGTGGAAATATTTTTCGATTAGCTGCCACAGCATATAATACGCATTAGAGGGGGAATTAGGGCCTAAATTTACTATAGCGCTCAATTTAAGTAGATTATGA
>CAYTUA010000079.1:0-3454 GCA_964440855.1 uncultured Lentimicrobiaceae bacterium | reverse complement strand
GTCCTTCAAAAACTGTTCCAAAGCCATTTCGTTGGCCACGCGCACTTCGCGGGCCTTGCTGCCTTCAAATGGCCCTACTATGCCGGCGGCTTCCAATTGGTCGATGATGCGTCCTGCCCTGTTGTATCCCAGCTTCAGCTTGCGCTGCAACAAGGAGGTAGATCCTTGTTGGTGCATCACGATGATGCGTGCGGCATCTTCAAATAGTTCATCGCGCTCGGATGGGTCGCCGGGATCACCAATTTCATCCTGTTCCTCGGCAAACTCGGGCAAATGGAAGGCATCGGGATAACCTCGCTGTGCGCCAATAAACTCAGTAAGACGCTCAACTTCAGGTGTGTCAACAAAAGCACATTGCAGGCGGATCAGGTCGTTGCCGGTTGAAAAAAGCATATCGCCACGTCCAACAAGCTGATCGGCCCCTCCGGTATCCAGAATTGTACGGGAGTCGATACGTGAAATGACCCTGAAAGCCAAACGTGCCGGGAAATTCGCCTTGATGGTGCCCGTAATAATATTCACCGAAGGCCGCTGTGTGGCTATGATCAGGTGGATGCCGACAGCACGGGCGAGCTGCGCAAGACGGGTAATGGGGCCTTCTACTTCTTTGCCTGCCGTCATAATCAGGTCGGCAAACTCATCCACAACAAGCACCAGGTATGGCAAGAACCGATGGCCGTTTTCGGGGTTTAACCTTCGCGAACGGAATTTGGTGTTGTACTCCTTGATATTGCGTACCTGTGCATCTTTGAGTAATTCATAGCGGTGGTCCATTTCAATGCTGAGCGAATTGAGCGTGCGCACCACCTTGCGGGTATCGGTGATGATGGCTTCTTCTGAGTCGGGAAGCTTGGCCAGATAATGCCGTTCGATACGGCTAAAGAGGCTGAGCTCCACTTTTTTGGGGTCCACCATCACAAATTTTAATTCGGCAGGGTGCTTGCAATAAAGCAGGGAGGTGATAATGGCATTCAAACCAACCGATTTTCCCTGACCTGTTGCACCCGCCATCAGGATGTGGGGCATTTTGGTAAGGTCGGCTACAAAACTTTCGTTTGAAATGGTTTTGCCAATCCCAAAAGGCAATTCATATTCATTGTTCGTAAAGCGATCGGAACCGATAATGGAGCGCATCGAAACAATTTCGGGCTTTTGGTTGGGTACCTCAATACCCACCGTCCCCTTGCCTGGAATGGGCGCAATAATGCGGATGCCAATGGCCGACAGGCTCAGGGCAATGTCATCTTCCAAGCCTTTGATGCGGGAAATACGCACCCCGGCTGATGGAATTATTTCATACAAAGTAACGGTAGGGCCAATGGTGGCTTTTATTTTGTCAATGCCAATGGAGTAATTTCCGAGCGTTTCAACAATGCGGCGTTTATTGGCTTCCAGCTCTTCGCGGTCAACACTGATGGTTCCATCGCCATACATATTGAGCAGGTCGAGGGGCGGGAAGCGGTAGTCGGGTAAATCGAGTGTGGGATCAAATTGTGTATCAATGGTTTGTCGTTCGATGGTGCCCTTGGTGCGGGTGGTTTCTACCGCAGTTGGTTCCACACTCAACTCAACGTCATTTTCGGCTTCCGTAGTTTGAACAGGTGGGGCTTGTTCAATGGCTTCAAAACCATCATCTTCCTCTTGGGCAATGGATTTGTCTTCGGTAACCAGCCGTTCATTTTTTCCGTTTTTAGGAGCTTCAAAATCGGACTTATCGTCTTCGTCAACGGCAAATTCAACAGTATTGTACTTATCTCCTTCAGGAGTGTCTTTTGATTTTTTGGCTTTTGATGATTCCTTTTTTTCTGATTTCCAAAGGAGAGAAAAATTAAAGGTAACGATCAGATAAACCAGAAAAGCAAATAACAAGAGGGCAATCACTCCAAAGCTGCCGATAATACTGCTCAGGTATTGAGAAATGAAGTGACCGACATAACCGCCCAAAACATTCCAGGGGTCGTGGGGCATAAAAAAACCAAAAAGTAAAGGCAACCACAACAGCAACATGATCGCATATTTCCACAATGGCCAGGGTCTGATAATATTGAGTCCTGTGGCTAAGCGGAATCCCCACATAAAGATCAAAAACGGGAGAAAAAAACTACCCAATCCAAAACCAATTTTAACCAGATTTTCGGATAAATAGGCGCCGAGGTTACCAGTAATATTGTTAATTTCCAGGCTTGTATCTGTTAGCACCCTGCCAATGGCCAATTCGGGGAGCAAGTCGTCAGTAAGTTGATTAAACCAATTGTAGAAAAAAGAGGCGAAAGCCACAAAAATATAAAGGGCGATAAAAATAAGCGTAACACCAGCCACCTTGCGGAAGCGTTCATCTTTAAACATGCTGTTGCCTGCTGCTTTTTTTCTCCTAGGTGTTTTGCTTTTAGGAGGTGTTGATGCAGTCTCTTCCTTCTGTTTGAAGGTGTTGGTTTTAAGTAAGTTCTCTTTTTTTGGCATATGGATGCTGTGGCCTGTTGAGGTGCAAATTTAGGAAAATTAAGCACACCATTGGTTGTAGGTGGGTATTATTGACAAGGATTGGATATCAGGTTATTAGGCAAAAACATCTAAGTTCAGGCAACAGAATCCTGTTAGTTGCTAAAAGCAGCCCTGAGAACGCTGCATCTGAATTGTAATTGTACAAGCAGGCACAGCCTGCAAGATAATTTGGATGAGGTGCAAAACCTTATCCGAACAGGGGCAGCCCTGAGAACGTTGCATCTGAATTGTAATTATACAAGCAGGCACAGCCTGCAAGATAGTTCGGATGAGGTGCAACCTCATCCGAACAGGGACTCTGTGGGATAAAATATATATCCCACAAAGCTTTCTAAGGCGCATAAAAAGAGTGACAACCGCTGAAACGGCTGGCAATTGGTTTCAATCTTTATTTATCATGGTCATCTTCAAGCGTTAGCTCCACACTGATCATAGCCTCATTGCCCTCGGTATCTGTACAAAACACCAGAAAATGATAATCGCCATGATGGATTCCCTCTGGAATATCAATGTCGAGGTGTATAGACCTGTTTTTGCCTGATAATTCACCAATGTAATTGTAGTCCCACTCATCGCCTTCGTGTATCGATTTATGGTCGTGGCCATCATCAAAGTGGATATCAATTTTGAATTCCTTCAATTCGATATTGTCAGAAAAATTGGCTTCAAAATGGATGTTGTCACCCATATGAAATTCATCACCAATTTTGGGACTGATCAATTCAATCTCAGGCTTTTCGTTGTCTGCTTTGTCCTTTGAGCAGGAGAGCATTGTGGCCGATATAAAAAATACCAACAGGAAATATATTTTTAATTTCTTCATTTTCAGATTTTTATTAAGGTGCTAATTCGTTTTTGTCATGTGTGGCTTGTTATTATTACTGAATAGTGGTGGCCCCCGGAGCCTGTATGCCGGCTGTTCAATAATGGCAACGAGCATAAGTTTCGAAGT
>CAYTUA010000078.1:0-3685 GCA_964440855.1 uncultured Lentimicrobiaceae bacterium | reverse complement strand
CGTCTTAATGGTAATAATGGTAATTCGGCCTAGAGATTCAATTGTTTGGCTAAAAACTCTCTGTATTGAACCTTTAGCTTCGATTATTTGTTTTTGGGTTAGCTTGATTGCCGTTTTAGCATTTATTAAGAAAATGGCAATCAAATCTGCTGGAGGCTGCCACATCAAATTATTGGATTATCAGCCTAATTAGCTGTGCGTTAGTACTGGATTCAAAAACAAAAGCCACATGAGTATGTAGCAATAAGCCCTCAGTTACCAAGCACAAAATCTTCACCTTCAACAAAATCCAAACTACTGAAATACCGGATGATGGCCTCCCTTACACCGCGCTTGCCTAATTCACCAGGCAAAATTCGGGAATATTGCTGCCAAAGCATATGGGTTCACCAATCATTCAAAGATTAAGTCAAGATGCTTGGATTAAAATTAAAAAAAACCCTTTCTCCGAAGTTGAAAAAAGGGTTTTTAAACGAGCTATTTTTTGCCAGCTTTATCCGGCAGATGCTGGAACTTTCGTTCCCGCAGCCAAGCTGTCAATGCTACAATAAATATGATGGCAATGGTGTAATAAACAAATGTTGGTATTGGCACCGGATCGCCGGCAGCGTATGAATGCAAGCCCGATAAGTAGTAGTTCACCCCGAAATAGGTCATAATAACGGAGCTGAAGCCTACAAGCGAAAACAGGCTGAAATTATAATCGGTGCGCAAGCCTGTTGTATAGCCCATGTGCACAATAAAGGTATAAACGAGTATGGTTACCAGCGACCAGGTTTCTTTGGGGTCCCAACCCCAGTAGCGACCCCAGGATTCATTGGCCCACACACCCCCGAGGAAACTACCAATGGTAAGCAGGTACAAACCAATGATGAGCGTACGTTCATTGATGTAACTCAACTCCTTGATTTTGTTTCGCAACACCATTTGGTTGCTGTTTGATTTCATAATCATCATAATAAGGCTGATAAAACCAAGCAACGCGCCCAAAGCCAGAAAACCATAACTGGCTGTAATGATTGAAACGTGAATGGTAAGCCAGTATGACTTTAAAACAGGCACCAGATTGGTAATCTCAGGATCGAGCCAGCTCAGGTGGGCCACCATTAAAATAATGGAAGCTAAAACAGCTGTAGCAGCCAAAGCCATGGGCGACTTTCGGGAAAAAATCAAACCTGCCAGCACCGTTACCCACGAAATATAAATCATGGATTCATAGCCGTTGCTCCAGGGAGCGCGCCCGGCAATATACCAGCGCATGGCCAAACCAGCTGTTTGCAAGAGGAAGAAAACAGCGATGATGGCATAGAAAAACAAAAGGGCTTTATTCAGAATTTTACGTTCCTTAAAGGTATTGATAAACGTCAGCAAAAGCATGACGATGCCCACCATGCCAAAGTATTTGCCCAGGCGGTCAAAAATCATCATCCTGTTGTACCTTATTTCCATATCAATTTTTGATTCGGAAGGCATGATGTCGGCACCAAACTTGCGCTGATAATCCTTGATCCCTTGCAGCAAAATTTCTGCTTCCTGCATATTGCCCGATGAAAGCGTCATCAGGTAATAGGGCATCACTTCCTTAATAAAGGAAGAATCTTCCGGATTGATACCTGAAACCTCAGCCCCCGGAGTGTACCATGTTTTATGCGAATCGGTGGGATCGGGCAGAATACGCAACAACTCACTGGTGTAGACCAGGTAGGTAATATTCAGTCGCTCATCCACAGCGATTACATCATTATCAAACTTACTACGTTCGGCTGGTTTTCGTTCATAGGCCTGGGCTACTAAATCGCGTAATTTATACCCACTCCCATCCAGAAAATTCATAAAACTGGCATACTTGCAGCTGATACCCAGGAAACTTTGCAGTTCTGGATGCGATACACGAATCATAGGCACTGTCTGCCATTTGTCAGGAGATGTGAGCATGCCCAACAATACCTGATCAGACGTGAGTCCATCCCAGGTATTCTTGCGCGACACCTTGCGCAGCAATTCACTTGATAAGGTATTCATGGGTTTGAGCCTGCCATCATAATCCTGTACCAGAATATGGCCAAACCTATCTGCATGGTCAGCATCTACCGGCACGATGGGGCCTGCATTCATAGGTTGGTGATTGTGCTGTGCCATAGCGGGCATAGCCATCATCAGGGTAATCATTATTGCTGCAGTTTTTTTGGACTTGCCTTTCAACTGGTTCATTAGCCTGCCCAGAAGGGCAAAGCGTGTTTTTTTGCTGATCAGTGATAAGGCCATTCCAAGGGTCATCAGAAAATAGCCGATATAGGTTAGATAGGTGCCGGCTGCATCTTTGTTCACCGACAAAATTGTACCTTTCTCATCGGTATCATAGGAGGACTGGAAGAAACGATACCCCCTGTAATTCAATACATTATTCATAAATATACGGTATTCCATTTCTATATCCTTTTCGGCATCAATTACAGTCACTTCACTGGCATAGGATGAGGGGCTGTTGGAACCTGGATAGCGCTCCAGATCAAATTCGCGCAACTGAAGGGCAAAAGGAAGGTCCAGTACTTTGGCACCATACATCATGGTGATTTCTACACCATTTAATTCAATGATGTTTTTTTTGCCCAGATAACCATGGCCTCCCCTGAGCACCACCTCGCGGGTTTCGCCTCCGGAACTCACTTCCACAACAAGTGCGTTCATGAAATTCATATCGCGCCCTTCGTAGCTTGTGTAATCGGTTTTTCCACTGTCGTACATTTCGCTGAGCACGATGCGCACTTCGCCCATGCCATATAGTTTACGTCCTTCAAAAGCAGTCCAGTTATAAGGCGCGAGGGAGTCTGCTTCACCCCCCATCATCGACATGGTTGTGAGCATTTTGGGGGCACTGATGGATGCTTTTCCATCCTGATAGGTCAGGTTGATGAACGCGCTGTCGTAAGCTGAGTCGAAACTGAAAGTGTAACCTCCAAACTCGCGCACATCGCCTTGCTTGAGGATTAAATTATTGCGCCCACCATCCGCTGTGGAAACCACCATCACCAGATAAGGAACGCCGCCTGTACCCCTAACCAGCACTTCTTGTGCATTGGCGACATATTTAGTCGAACGGAATGTAAAGGTTTTACCATCAATTGAAATTTTATCGCGGTACGCTTTCTGTGATAAGGGGGAAAGTATTACTTTTTTATCACTATACACTTTATCACCATTGGCCATAAGTTCAGCCATTACATAAGTGTTGTCTGAAAGCATGGTGTTCTTGCTTTCGTTTTCGCGAATATGCATAATCCCTTCATAACCAATATAACGCGTAACGGCTGCGCCTAAAAGGATTACAATAAAAGAGATGTGAAAAGTGAAAATAACCAACTTTTCGGGGCGGTACATTTTATACTTGAATACGTTGGCAATCAAATTGACACAGAGCAGCGCCATGATGGCTTCGAACCACCAGGCATTATAAACCACTGCTTTGGATGCCGGTGTGCCAAAATCATTTTCGATAAAAGTGGCCACTCCAGATGAAACGGCAAAGGCAATGATCAACAGTCCCATGAGTTCCATGGAAAAAAGTGTGTTAAGGATTTTTTTCATAGGGTTAGTATTTTATATAAAAAGTTTTCAAAAAAATCTGCTCAAAGATAGAGTAAAACAACGAAATAACGGCCAAAAACCGCGTTATCAGGGCAAAGAC
>CAYTUA010000077.1:0-2751 GCA_964440855.1 uncultured Lentimicrobiaceae bacterium | reverse complement strand
TACTCCACAACGGTTGACAAAACCGATGAGAAGAACATCAGAGTCATGCTTCAGGGTTAAATAATCAATGTTGAACTTTGCCATAGCCCCTAAGTGTGCGAGTAGCAACGCTATGGTGAAAAAAAAGTAAAAAAATGCCAAGATCAGTAAATTCAGTTGCTTCAAGAGCGAAGCGCAAAAAGATCATGAAGCTGACCAAAGGTCAGTTTGGTCGTAGGAAAAATGTTTGGACGGTGGCTAAAAACGCATACGAAAAAGGCCAGTTGTATGCTTACCGCGACAGACGAACCAAGAAACGCAATTTCAGGTCGCTGTGGATTCAGCGTATCAATGCTGCCGCCAGAGAGCATGGTATGTCGTACAGCGTATTTATGGGTAAATTGCACGAAAAGAACATTGAATTGAGCCGCAAGGTATTGGCCGATTTGGCCCTCAATCATCCCCAGGCATTCAAAGCCATAGTGGATGCTGTGAAATAGCATCTGCAAGGAATTGACAAGAAAAACCGCAAAGCAATTTGCGGTTTTTTTTATTTAAGTCCGTACTTCTTAATTCTTCTGTCAAGGGATTGCCACGAAATATTTAGCAATTCAGAAGCTTGTGTTTTGTTTTGGCCGGTTTTCTGCATGGCCCTTTCAATAAAACTCTTTTCCATGGCAATCAGGTCTAAGTTTTCGTCCGTTAGGCCATTTTCATTGTTTATCATTTTGTTGAATATAGTGAAATGCTCCGGCCTGATGGTGCCTTTGCTGTCGCATAAAATTACGGCGCGCTCAACCATGTTCCGCAACTCCCTGATGTTTCCCGGAAAAGAATAGGACTTAAGCATGGCATTCACTTCCTCCTCAATGCCACTGATCTGTTTTTTCATTTTCTGACCAAAGTCATGCACGAAATGATTCAATAATAATGGGATGTCCTGCTTGCGTTCGCGCAGGGGCGGAATGTGTATGATAAATGTACTTAAACGGTGGTACAAGTCGGTACGGAATTTCTTTTCGTCCAGCATTTTTTCGAGTTCCTGGTTGGAAGCAGCTATCACCCTTACATCAATAGGTATGGCTTGATGTGAACCTACTTTATTCACCTTGCGCTCTTCCAGAACGCGCAGCAATTTTGCCTGTTGCCCTATCGGCATATCGCTGATCTCATCCAGAAATAGGGTTCCTGTATTGGCAATTTCAAACCAACCCTGCCTTTCCTCCAGGGCGCCTGTAAATGACCCTTTCTTGTGCCCGAAAAATTCGCTTTCAAACAAGCTGTCAGTGATGGCGCTGCAATTTACCGAATGAAACAGGTTTTTGCTTCGGCTGCTCATATAGTGAATGCCGTGGGCAACCAATTCCTTTCCTGTTCCGCTTTCACCTGTTATAAGTACAGAGGTGTTATCAGTTTTTGCCACTTTTTCCATTAATTCGAAAACCATCTTCATCGCATCGCTCTTGCCTATCATTTGACTGCCGGTATGCTCATACAGTTTTTTGGAGAGAATACCCAGGCTTGTATTGTATGCTTTCAATTTGTTGTTCAGGTCCAGAAAACGCTCTGTTCGGAGGATGGCATTATTGAGTTCGGCCAGCCTGAAAGGCTTCTGAAAATAGTCTGTAGCCCCTTTACGCATGGCTTCTATCACTGTGAGCATATCGCCATGTCCCGAAATCATGATAACCTCAATGGCAGAATGCTTATTTTTGATACGTTCGAGCACTTCAAGGCCGCTCATCTCGGGGAGGCGGATGTCCACTATAGCAATATCAATTTCGTTTTTACTTAATTGATCAAAAGCTTCAGAAGGCCTGCTTGCCTGACAGGTAATATAATTTTGTTTCAGCAGGTATTCATCAATTTCTTCCCTAACCCGGGCTTCGTCGTCCAAAATTAAGATTGATAAACGTTTCATCTTTAATGGCTCCTTTCGTGGATTGGTATGCTAATACTGATTTTTGTAAATTCGTTTTCAATGCTTGCTGCTTCAATAGTGCCGCCCAGCTCCTTCACAATGCCGTAGGATATCGAAAGCCCAAGCCCTGTGCCATCTTCAGCCTCTTTGGTGGTAAAAAAGGGATCGAATATGCGGCTTATGTATTTTTCCGGAATGCCAATTCCGTTGTCCAATACTTCAATCACAAAGTTATCCTCGCGCCGAAAGCTTTTAAGTGATATTTTTTTCTTATAACCAGCAGCTTCTTTATTGTATCGTTTGTCAACAGCAAACTTGGCATTGTTAAGCAAATTGAGTAAGACTTGTTCAAATCGTAGGACATTACTATTCAGGTTTATACCTTGTCTATCAAGATTTATTTCCATATCCACTAAATGATCAATAAACTTTCTGTTGATCATCATCAGTGCATTGTTGATAGCTGTGTTTATGTTAAAAACTTCACTTGTTTTCTTTTCATGGTCGCGCGAAAAAATCCTGACATGATTTATCAGTTCGCGGATGCGTTCAATATCTTGAAAAATTAATCCTATTTTTGATTGGAGGTAGTCGTTTGAAAGGGTTTCATTCTCCAGTTCATGAAGTATATTGTCGAGACTAAGGGTGATACCTCCCATTGGTTGATTTATTTCATGGGCCATGCCGGCTGCGAGCTCACCCAAGGATTCGAGCTTTGATTTTTGAATGAGGGCCTGTTGCTGTTTTTCAATTTTTGAAAGCTCCTGCTTGACGCGCTCTTCCAGGTTTTGGTTGAGCAATTCAAGCTCTGTTTCGTAATTCTTTCGTGTGTCAATATCGGTCATAAAAGT
>CAYTUA010000076.1:0-9586 GCA_964440855.1 uncultured Lentimicrobiaceae bacterium | reverse complement strand
TCGTATTCGCCAATTTCTTCAAATAAGTTGGAAGTGTTGGCTTCAAGCGACACATTACCATCGTCAAAAAACCACATGTGGGTTTGTATATTGCCTACGTTCAGTGTAGTTTTATCCGTAAAGCGGGTGACTTCGCCTTCGCAGGTGTCCTCAAATTCAAAATTGGCCTCAGGATAATCGGCAACAATCACCTGGTGATATTTAATATGTATGGCCCCGCTTTGTGTTTTCAGGCGCATACCAATCAATTTTTCGCTGGCATCTTCAAAAACCAATTTCAAGGTATCATTTTCCACCTCATCAGCAAATTCAAATACCCCATCCCCATCAAGGTCCCATTCTTTGGCCAGAATGCTATCGTCTGAAGCTATCTGGCTGATCAGGAAACTTGTATCGCCAAGGCAAACAGTATTGGCCAGGAAATCAATTTGAGTGTTGTAGAAAATAACCACTTCGGTGGTATCAGTGCTGCTGCAACCAGAAAGGTTTGTGCCTGTTACAATATAAGTTGTTGTGATGTCGGGGCTTACTGTAATTTGAGGGCTGGCACTGCCGTTGGACCACAGGTATTCATCTGCACCAGAGGCTGTCAGAACAATTTCTTCGCCTGGCGAAATTACAGCCATATCAGGCTCAATCACAACTACGGGCAAGGGGTTAACAGTAATCAAAACAGTATCATTGCTGATATTGCCTAAGTTATCTGTGATGCTGGCCCATATTTCGATGGTTTCAACAGCAACAAAAGAGATGCTTTGACCTGTTTCGCCTGTACTCCACTGATAGGATTCAGCTTCGGGTGCTTCCAGGTTAATGGTGTCGCCCTCGCACACGTCAAAATCATCGCCTAAAAACTGAGTAGCAAGGCAAAAACCTGTCTCATAGGGCATATCCGGCAGGGCACACAGGCGTTCGCGCAGGGCTTCCTTGGGGTCGCCATCAGGCAACATAATCACATAATCCATTGCAGTTAGTGCATTGGCAACAGCTATTTGTGTCTCGGCAGCAGTTACAGCGTTTTCAGCGCGTTCAAAAGGTTCAACGGCAGCCTTGCCATTCCAGGCCATATTGATCAGGGCCTTGCTACCGTTAAATGAATAGGTGGATATGTTATCCGGCTGTTGCAGATCCATGCTGATTATGTTCGACTCGCCTTCTACAACAATAGTGAGGGCATAATACCTGAAATTATCAGGTACATCACTTCCACTGAATGAGATGGTGAGTACATTGTCGGTCTGACTGGTATTAACAGTAACCAACTCCTTAATACGCAGGTATTCGAAAACTTCTGTTGATGATGCTGACCACAGCCTGTCCGAACCATTTAAACCGTAAGTGTCGGCAATCTGGTTGAGCTGTTGCTGAAATGCCGCAAAACTGATATCGGGTGGGTTAAAGCCATGATTGAAATAAGTTGCAATATAATGGTTGTCGGGCCCGCTTAGGTTGGCAACGGCCTGCACCTGTTGAAACAGGTTGTTGGTGATGCTGCCTCTTGAAATCTCAACACCTTGTATAGATGGCAGGGATTCAACCCTGGCCGGGTTTTCAATGGCTGCATTACCCTGATGGTACACGGCCAGGTTGTGCTGCTTGGCTACCGGTATTTGCGATACTGCGCTTCCCGGGATTACGTAGGTGTTCATATCTGCACCGCCCTGAATAATGCTTTCAGAGGTTTTACGCCTGGTATAGCTCATATTGCGCCTTACTTCGAGTTCTGAATCAGCTGTAGGGGGGTCAGTAAGTCCGTGGTTAACGATACCGAATTCAGCGGCCCATAAGGTTTCCATTTCATTCCAGTTTAAGAAGCCTTGCTGGTAATTGTGCAAATCCACACCCAGTCCGTTGAAAGAGTAATGAACAGCATCCATCTTAAAAGGCCGGTTTCCTTGGGCGCCATCGCCATAAAACAAGCCCGGGTTTCCATTTTGCCCTTTAAAAAAAGGCATTACCTGTTCAAAAATGGCTGATGATCCATCGTCCATCTGCAAAATAAGCGCAAAATCCTTGTTGTAACGCAATGGAGCCTTGTAAACCTGAACAGGATCAAGGGGTTCTTCAAAAAAAGTAATGGTAATTTCGAAGTCTTCTACCCCACTGGCACGGTCTGTTTGTGCCACAAGCAACCCGCTGTAAGCCAATAACATTACTGCAAAGGGAATGAAAAATATTGATCTTTTACAAGCCACTTTTGGTCGGTTAAATATTAGAAACCATAAAAGTATGATGAACAGTTCAAATATAGCCCATTTTTTATCAGGAGTTATTCACATTTTATTAAAGTGTGTGTATTAATTGTGAACAATACCCTGCATATTTTCATTTCGTCCTCCAATTTGATTGAAATATGAGCCTTGGATAGTTTTCTTATTTTTACATTTTATTTCTGCTTTTTTATAATAAAATGAAGCCTAAGTCCCTATTCAAAAAAAGTCTTCAATGGCCACGCTTCGGCCCTGGGGCGCTTATTACAGCTGCCTTCATTGGTCCGGGCACCATCACCACTTGTTCGCTCGCCGGAGCAAACTTTGGCTATGCCCTGCTTTGGGGCTTGATTTTTTCCATCGTAGCCACCCTTGTTTTGCAGGAAATGGCTGCCCGTTTGGGTATAATCACTGGCTTTGGACTTGGCGAAGCCTTGCGCAAACATTTTAACAAAGGCTTAGGCCGTTTGCTGACAATGGTTATGGTTGTGTCGGCCATTGCTATTGGTAATGCCGCCTTCGAAACAGGCAACATCCTTGGCGCCACCTTAGGCATGGAGTCATTGACGAATACCTATGGGCAATCGCGACAGCTTTGGGTAATACTCATTGGGCTTTTTGCTTTTCTATTGCTTTTTGCAGGCAGCTACAAGCTCATTGAAAAAGCCATGTTAACACTCGTAATTCTAATGAGTGGTACCTTTTTAACAACTGCCATCATAGTGGCACAAGAGTTATCAGAAGTTATTCAAGGGATGTTTGTGCCAAAAATCCCCGAAGGCGGGTTGCTTACTTTGATTGCTTTAATTGGAACAACAGTAGTGCCTTACAATTTGTTTTTGTATGCTTCGGCTGTTCAGGAGCGTTATAAATCGCCGGATTCGTTGCCTGCTGCCCGGCTTGATATGTTTGTTGCTGTTGTTTTGGGTGGTTTCATTTCGATGGCCATCGTCATTAGTGGGGCGGTGGCATTTTTTGGAACAGGTGAAAGCCCGGCAGATGCTGGCGATTTGGCCATGCAGCTGGAGCCTTTGCTGGGCAATTGGGCAGCCTATTTTATTGGTATTGGCCTTTTTGCTGCCGGCATATCTTCAGCCATAACAGCTCCCTTGGCCGCAGCCTATGCAACAATGGGCATTTTGGGATGGAAAAAGGATCTGCGGTCATGGCGCTTCAGGCTGGTTTGGATGTTGATTCTTTTTGCCGGCCTGATTTTTTCGCTATTGGGACTGCGGCCTGTTGAAGCCATCTTGTTTGCCCAGGCTGCAAATGGTATATTGCTGCCTGTGATAGCTGTATATTTGCTATGGGTAATGAACAGCCAGAGAGTAATGGCTGATTATACAAACAAGCTTGCCTCCAATTTACTTGGGGGGCTAGTTGTTTTGATAGCGTTGGGATTGGGGGTTCGTAGCCTGATGCATGTGTTTGGTTTGCTTTGATTGAAAAGCTGCATATCGTATTATTCAATTTGTTAGAAAATGAAGATTGACCTGAATTGTGATCTTGGCGAAGGGGTTTTATTCGATGGTAAAACAGTGGACCATTTGATCATGCCCCACATCAGTTCGGCAAATATTGCTTGTGGCCTTCATGCCGGCGACAGGCAAACAATGGCCGATACCATTACCTTGGCCCTTGCCTGCAAGGTGGGCATTGGTGCTCATCCGGGTTACAATGACCGCCTCCATTTTGGCAGAAGGTTTATTCCCTTGACACCGAAGTCCCTCAAAGCATTGATTAAACAACAGTTAAACGAATTAAAGAGTCTTGCAGATGCTCAAAGGGCTCACCTGCGGCATTTCAAAGCCCATGGGGCTCTTTACAATGCAGCTGCAAGCGACAGCCTGTTGGCCAATATTATTGCTGAAACAGTGCAACAGTGCGATCCGGAAATGATTGTTGTTGGGTTACCCCATTCGGAAATGGAACGGGCAAGCTGTAAGTCAGGACTAAAATTTGTTGCTGAGGCTTTTGCCGACAGGGCCTACAATGATGATGGCAGTCTTGTTGCCCGCAGCCTTCCGGGAGCCGTAATCAGTGAAAGCATGAGGGTCATAGAAAGGTGTTTGATCATTGTCAAAGAAAGAAAAGTGCAAACCATCACTGGCAATTGGATTCCTATACAAGCCGATACCATTTGTGTTCATGGTGACAATCCCCATGCCCCCGCGCTGGTTAAAAATTTAAAAATAGCCTTAGAGAAAGAAGGCGTAAACATACAAGCCTTTGAAAATAAATAAGCTGCAATACATACCTGCTGGTGATAGTGCCATGATTATAAAGCTTGGAAATGATATTTCCCCAACAACCAATTTGCTTGTGCAAAAAATACTTTTGCATATTGAACAGCAAAATATCAACGGCTTGGTTGAATTGGTGCCGGCCTACAATGACCTATTGGTTTGTTATAATCCGGAAAGAGTTGACTACAATTCCCTTATCGAACAATTTCGTCTTACCGAGTCCTACATTGAAGACATCGTCACTCCGGAAGCAACCCAACTGTACATTCCTGTTTTATATGGTGGTGAAACAGGCCCTGACCTGGAAGAAGTGGCCTGGCATTGTGGGTTAAGTACCGATGAAGTTATCCAAAGGCATACAACAGACAGTTACCTGGTGTATATGCTTGGTTTTGCACCTGGCTTTTGCTATCTGGGCGGTATGGATGAGCAATTGACCACACCACGCAAAAAAGAACCTCGTCTGCATATTCCTGCAGGATCGGTAGGGATAGCAGGCGTACAAACGGGTGTATACTCCATTGACAGCCCTGGTGGGTGGCAGATTATAGGCCAAACCCCGCTGAAACTTTTCAATCCGCAACAACAGATTCCGTTTTTAATCAAGGCTGGCGATCGGCTTCATTTTTATGCCATTGATAAAGATGCTTTTCTGCCAATCAAAAACGCTTTTGAAGCAGGTGATTTTAACCCTGAAACACCCCCAAGGCAATGAGCAAGCCATCCATAATCATCGAAGAAGCCGGCATGATGAGTACCATTCAGGATTTGGGCAGGTATGGCTATCAGCGTTTTGGCATGCCTGTGTGTGGAGCCATGGATCATTTTTCTCTTCAGCTGGCCAATACTTTAGTTGGAAACACGGCAGGAGAAGCATGTATTGAAGCCACCCTAACCGGCCCATCCATCAGGTTTTTGGATGCTGCAAATGTGGCCATATGTGGCGCTGATATGCAAGCCCGGCTCAATGGTTTACAAGCCAGGAATAACCGACTGATAAGCGCAAAAGCAGGCGATTTGTTGTCGTTTGCCGGCTTGCTTTCGGGTTGCCGCAGCTACATTGCTTTTTCAGGCGGAGTGGAAGTAGAACAGGTAATGGGAAGCCGCTCAACATACGTGGCTGCAGGTATTGGAGGGCATGCTGGTCGTGCGCTAAAACATGGAGATAAACTTAAGTTGGGAAAAGCACCCAAGCGACCTGTTCAAAAGAAAATTCCGGCCCCTTTGCTTATTGACTATAGCAAGGACAGGTCACTGCGCATTTTGCCAGGCCCCTAAATAAAGCTTTTTGGGTTTGAATCCATCCGTAACTTGCTTACCACCAAATATGAGGTAAGCCCGCAAAGCAACAGGATGGGATATAGGCTACAAGGCGGGCCATTATTTACGTTGGACGAAACAGCCGACATTGTTTCATCGGGCATCCCCATGGGCACAATTCAGGTGCCTGCCAATGGCCAACCGATATTGTTAATGGCCGACAGACAAACCACAGGAGGCTATCCGCGCATTGCAGTGGTGGCATCGGTGGACCATACCCATGCAGCACAACTCAGGCCTGGCGATCAATTTGGCTTTAGTGAGATTAAATTAATTAAAGCCCAACAACTCTATCTGCAAAGGCAAAAACTACTCGCAGAATTCATGTCAGTTTGATTTAGCCTGGTCCGAAGTAGTCGGGAGTCACTCTTCAAGACCACCGACTTCCACACCTATTTTCTTAAAAAAAGTGAAAGAGCCGCTAATCATGTTCGCGACAGCTTGAAAATCAACTACCTTTGTAAACTATTTAAAGCCATTTAAATAGCCTGTATACATTTGATTTTTAGATTCATTTATCCTTTTTATGATACAAAACCTAGGCACAAAAACCGCCATCCGCTATGGAGCAGCGTCCATCAGCTATGATCAATTGCACAGCCATATCAGGCATTTTTCAAGCTTGTACTATATTGAACATGGCCAACGCGTGGTTATTTTTTCGGAAAACAGGCCCGGATACATCTATGCATTCTATTCCGTTTGGAAACACCAAGGGATAGCCATTCCGGTTGATTTTATGGCCACTGCCAAAGAAGTTGGCTATATACTGAAGGACAGCGAACCCTCCGTGGTTTTCTGCACGGAGAAAACAAAGACAGTAATGGATGAGGCCATTGCCATAGCCGGCATATCCACAATTGTGCACCTGATTGACGGACATGAATCTGTAGAAGCAAATCCCGCCGGAGATTTCAAACTCCCCCAACCAGAAATGGACCATACAGCAGTTATCATCTATACCTCAGGCACAACCGGCAGTCCAAAGGGGGTCATGCTCAGCTATCTCAACCTGATGCAAAACGTTAAGGCAGTATCCGAACATATTCCTATTTACAAGGAAGATTCACGTGTTCTGGTTTTGCTTCCCCTACATCATATTTTCCCGCTTATTGGCACCATGGTAGCGCCCCTGTTTAAAGGCGGTATGCTGGCCATCAGCCCGTCCATGTTGTCTGAAGACATTATGAAAACCTTGCAGGAGAATAAGGTTACAATAATAATTGGTGTACCCCGTCTGTATGCCGCTATCCGTAAGGGTATCATGGACAAAGTAAACAAAAGTTTTGTAGCCAGAAGTTTATTTGCCCTGGCAAAAAAAATTGATTCGAAATCCTTTTCTAAAAAAGTATTTGGCACTGTGCACCGTAAACTTGGCGGGGCAGTTGAAAATTTGGTTGCCGGTGGGGCTGCCCTAGATCCTGCTGTAGGCAACGACTTCAAAACATTAGGCTTTGAGGTGCTCGAAGGCTATGGCATGACCGAAGCTGCACCCATGATAACCTTTACCCGTCCGGGCCGTGTGCGCATCGGCTCACCAGGTGAGGCCATGCAAGGTACCCGCATACGCATCGTTGATGGCGAAATTACAGCCGCCGGCGACAACATCATGCAAGGATATTACAAACGCCCCGAAGAAACGGCTGCGGTGCTTAAGGACGGCTGGCTTTATACCGGCGACTTGGGACATATGGACAATGACGGCTACCTTTATATTACCGGAAGGAAAAAAGAAATCATCGTCTTATCCAACGGAAAAAACGTAAATCCCACTGAACTTGAGGAAGTTTTACTGGCTTCGCCTATGGTACGCGACTGTGGTGTGTTTGCCCAGAACGACCAATTGCAGCTCATGATCATTCCCGAAATGGAAACTTTTTCAAACCATGATCCCGTTGCTGTTGAAGACCAAATCCGCAACCAGTTAGTTGATCCTTTTAACAAAAGTGTTTCGGATTATAAAAAGATTTTGCGTTTTTACGTCACCCATGAAGAACTGCCCCGCACCCGTTTGGGGAAATTACAACGTTTTAAGTTGCCCGAATTGGTTGAATCGCCCAAGCAAGAGGAAGCTGCAATTGAAGATATTACCGATCCGGTATTTTTGATGATTGCTGATTTCCTGAAAAAGGAAAAAGGCCGAAAAGTTATGCCTTACCATCATCTTGAAATTGACATGGGCCTCGATTCGCTTGATAAAGTGAGTTTTCAGGCTTGGTTGCAACAAACTTTCGGGGTGTCGCCTGAGCCACCAGCTATGGCAGAATTCAAAAACATACAGGCTCTTTCGGAATGGGTGAGCGATCATAAAACTCAAATGGAAGAAACTCAGATCAACTGGCGGGATATTTTAAACGAAAGGGTTTCGCTTAAACTGCCGGCCACCTGGATTACTGGCCAAATGGCCCTGTTTTTATCCAGGATATTTTTCAAACTGTATTTTCGCTTCAATTCATCAGGAGCAAACAAAATTCCAGATGGACCCTGCATTATCGCCCCCAACCACCAAAGCTTTTTTGATGGCATGTTTGTGGCAGCCTATCTGCGCCTGGACCAAGCCAAGCGCACCTATTTTTATGCCAAGGAAAAACACATCCAACAGCCCTGGCTGAAATTTCTGGCCAACCGCAACAACATCATTATCATGGATTTAAATTTTAACCTGAAAGAATCCATCCAGAAAATGGCAGAGGTGCTCAAAAGCAATAAAAACCTGATTATTTTCCCTGAAGGCACACGCAGCACCAACGGTAAACTGGGCGAGTTCAAAAAAACCTTTGCCATATTGAGCCGCGAACTGAATGTGCCCATTGTGCCGGTTTCCATCAAAGGAGCCTTCGAAGCCTTGCCACGTGGCAATTTCTTCCCAAAGCCCTGGAAAAAAATCACCGTGGAATACCTCGACCCTGTTTATCCGGGCGACCTCTCCTACGAAGCCTTGGCCGAACAGGTTAGAAACAATATTGGATTAAGGCACTAATCCCAAACAATTTGCCCCTTTTTTTGTTGTATATTTGTAGAAATCCAAATTTATAACAATCATATAAACCCATATTATGCTGAACAAAACGGCACCTACAGACTATAACCTTCATACACTTTTAAAAGCGAGATGGAGCCCAAGAGCATTTGCACCAAAAGCGGTCGAAACAGAAAAAATAAAGCGTATGCTCGAAGCAGCGCGTTGGTCGCCTTCTTCCTCCAATGAGCAACCCTGGCGTTTTATTGTTGGTACAAACAACGATGAAACCTACAAGAAAATATTCGATACTTTGGTTGAGTTCAACCAGTTATGGGCCAAAACAGCCCCCTTATTGATGCTGGCCATCGGGAACACCCGCAGCCTGAAAGACCCTTCAAAACCAAATAATATCTATAAATATGATGTGGGGCAAGCTGTTGCACACCTCACATTTCAGGCCACTGCTGATGGTTTATACGTCCATCAGATGGGAGGCTTTGACACCAAAAAAGCGGCAGAAGTATTTGATGTCCCTGCAGGTTTTGAAGTGCTCACAGCCATTGCCGTTGGTTATATCGGCGACCCCGAAGTGCTGCACCCCAACCTGAAAAGCATGGAATACAACGAACGCGAAAGACAGGCTTTAGAGAAAATGGTTTTTGCCGGGAAATTTGGCGATAGCCTTGTATAGCGATCAATGTATCGATGCCCGCTAAATGGCGGATTCAATACATCAGGTGCATTTTTTCCTTGTTGCGCCATCCGGCATGAGATTCATAGCTGACGAAATAGATTTTTAAATCGGCCTGGCTCTCATATTCAACAAAATAGATGGTTTTTTCGGCCTG
>CAYTUA010000075.1:0-5612 GCA_964440855.1 uncultured Lentimicrobiaceae bacterium | reverse complement strand
CACCTTTTTCCCACGCATCAGCCTGCAAGGTTTGCAAGTCAATGGGTGGGCGTTCGCCTTTTACCACCCTGAATTGTTGCTGGGCTTTTGCTGCGAATGCAAAGCTTATCAGAATACCTGTGAACAGGGCTTTACGTAGAAATGTAAACATTTTAATTGAATTTTAGGTTGTTTGTATCGGTATTTGAACAACAACAATGACAGATTATCAAAAGAATTGTTCAATCATTTGCTTATTTTCAAGCCACTAAATTACGAAAACAGATTTGTTTGGAAACAGCTTATTTATACTTTCGTAACACAATTTATGCAAGACTATAAATCCATAGAGGAACGTGCTATTTTCGACCTTTTTGCTTCCCAGTTGCCCGATTTTCCACCAGGCCAAAGGATTCAAAGGGAGTCGCCCGATTTTGTCGTTCGCCAAAAAAACAGGCGTTCAACAGGTATAGAATTGACAAAAATAATAGGGCACAAAGTTGCCAGGCGACTGACGCCTGAAGATTTGCAGCAGGCCATCGATCGCAAAAACAACAAACTTCCGCTTTATCAAACGGCTAAAACCAATGCTTTGTGGTTGGTGTTGCTAATTGGCTTTGATCCATTGGCAATGAATGCAAAACCAACACAAAATGCCTTAAACCACGCTTACCAAACCAGGTTTCACCGTGTTTTCTTATTTGACATCCAACATAAAGTAATTCACGAATTGCATCTATCATCTTAATTATTAGACTTTTAACACGTTTTAACTAAACCAAGCAAGTATTTTCCCCTAAGCAATTTACGAATATTTACGTAGGCCTTCAGCCTATTCTCCACCCTACATTTGCCTTTGAAAACAATGCCTAAAGCAATTTTGCAAGCTCGCAAGGAGGGAGCGCGAAGTGCAAATCCGGATTTGACATTTCCTTAACCCTGTTGCAGGCCGAATACCGGAACAAAGAAAAACAAGGCGTTCCGATTTGTTTTCAGGTTTATTAAACATGCGGATGCCGAAAAGCATAAAGAGTAGGCAATTAATCAAACACCAACTAATATGAAAAAGTTTGTAGTATTATTTGTTATCGCATTGTTCGGGCTGGGTATTTCCACCGCAACAGCGCAGTATGAAAAAGGTCAGATCGACCTGAATATCGGAGCAGGGCTTGGCGCCTCATTTGGCACAGGAACAGGCTCATTGCCACCGCTTTCTTTGTCGCTTGATTTTGGTATCAACGACAACATCAGCCTGGGTGCCTATGCCGGTTACTATGGAACCACATTCGCATCGATTGGCAGTGACTGGACTTACACCTACATCTTATTGGGTGCTCGTGGTGCTTATCACCACCAGTTTGTTGAATCGCTCGATACATATGCCGGTGCTTTGCTGGGATACAACATGGCTTCAGTTGATTACGGTGGCGCAGCTCCTGCCATCACACCCAATATTGGTGGCATTATCTATGCCGGTTTTGTAGGTGCCCGTTATCATTTTGGCAATAGCTTTGGCCTGTTTGGCGAAGTAGGCTATGGCATTTCTTACCTCACTCTGGGGGTCACTTTGAAGTTATAAATATTGGTTAAGGAATAACTTCTGTTAGCCGGTCCGGATAGGACCGGCTTTTTTTTAAAAAATTTAAAGCAATAAACCTATGGTTTTTTGCTCAATCGACTGACTCAAGACTCAAAACTCACTGACTATCTGCTGACTGACTCACGACTCAAGACTATTCGACTGACAATCCCCGAAAAGCCTCCCACAACTGAACTCCCTCCACTGCTTGTCTGGCGTCGTGGGCACGCAAGATCATTGCTCCCTGCTCCAAAGCTAGCATATGCAGTGCTGTTGTACCATTCAAGGCATCTTCCGGCTGCGTTCCCAATACCCTATTGATCATTGATTTGCGTGATATGCCAGCCAACAAAGGGAATCCAAATCGCTGCAAAGAAGACAAATTGCGCAGGATTAAGTAATTGGCTTCAAGTGTTTTGCCAAATCCAAAACCGGGGTCAATAATTAGCTGATTACTACCTTTGGAATTTAGCGTTTTTATGCGTTCCTCAAAATAAGCCAACAAAACTTCCATAACGTCCTTTCCGACAAGATTTTGCATCATCTGTCCTGATTTGGCTGTGGTATGCATCAGCACATAGGGAACATTGGACTGGCCGATAAAATCGAACATGTTGTCATCAAACGTTCCGCCTGAAATATCGTTGATCATAAATGCACCTTCCTCTGTGGCTGCCTTTGCTATCTCAACGCGATAGGTATCCACCGAAAACAGCGCCTCCGGAAACTCTTTCACCAGCAACTTCAGGTTCGGAATCAACCGATCATACTCTTCTTCGAAGGAAATTTCGGGTGCACCGGGCCGTGTTGACATAGCCCCAAGATCGACAAGGGCAGCCCCTTCGGAAAGCAACAAACCGGCTCTTGATATAAGATCAGATGGCTTTTGGTGCCTGCCGCCGTCATAAAAGGAATCAGGCGTGAGGTTTAAAATGCCCATTACCAGCGGACTTGACATGTTCAGGCTTTTGCCCTGAAAATTGAAACGCATAGTTTTTGAAAAAGCAGTATTTTTATCGCTTGTTTGATCGCTATTCATCGGTGGTCATTCAATTAAATCCTGGCAAAATTAAGCAATTGACAACTAATAAAATATGAGCGACCCTACATTGTTGCAGTACAAGCAAGTGATTGAAAACTGCCTGCAGGTTTTTGAAGCCAAGATGAAAGATTATGGTCCGGCATGGCGCATTTTACGTACTTCATCGCTTACTGATCAAATCTATATCAAAGCCAACCGCATCAGGAGCATACAGACAAAAAACCTGAAAATGGTGGATGAAGGCATTGAAGATGAATTTGTTGGTATCATTAATTATGCTGCCATGGCTATTATCCAATTGGAAAAAGGTGCCGCTGACAAGCCTGATATGGATGCAAAGCAAGCCTCGCAACTTTTTGAGCAAACATTGGGGCAAGCGCTGGAACTGATGCAACGCAAAAACCACGATTACGACGAAGCGTGGCGCAATATGCGTGTTAGCTCGCTGACGGATATCATTCTGATGAAGCTTTTACGTGTCAAGCAAATAGAAGACAATCAAGGAAATACAATTATCTCGGAAGGCATTGACGCCAACTTTTTTGATATCATAAACTATGCTGTTTTTGCCCTGATTCTGCTTACGCTACCCAAAAATAAATCCACAGACTAATTATGACTTTACTCCGAAACCTAAGCCGCTATATTGCTGCCATTGTTTTTATATTTTCTGCCATCGTAAAGGGCGTCGATCCCCTGGGAACAGCTTACCGCCTCGAAGATTACTTTATAGCCTATGGCACCGAATGGGCTTCCTCGCTCAGCCTGGCCATGTCTATTGGCTTGTCGTCCCTCGAGTTTATCATTGGTTTTGCCTTGCTTTTTAATCTTCGCATGCGCTACACTTCCTGGGCTTTGCTGCTGATCATGTCTTTTTTCACGATGCTAACACTGTTTGATGCCATTTACGAACCTGTGAGCGATTGCGGCTGCTTTGGCGATGCCATCAAACTGACCAATTGGGAAACCTTCTACAAGAATATTGTGCTTATGGTTTTTGCCATTGTTGTTTTTATACAGCGCGAAAAGTTCAAATCAGCTTTTGGGGTTCCACGGCAAAACCTCCTCCTGGGGCTGGCTTTGGTGCTGTTTTTTTGGTTTAGCATCCACAACTACAGGCATTTACCCATGCTTGATTTCCGGACCTGGAAAGTGGGCAACAAAATGACAGGAGAGGAAGCACCCGAAATGGAAGTGTACCTCAAATATAAAAATACCCAAACCGGTGAAGAAAAGGAATACCTGTCGCCCAACTACCCCTGGAACGATTCGGTTTGGATGAGTGAGTGGGAATTTGTTGACCAAAGGGTGGTTACACTTGGTGAAGCTTTGGAGCATGGCTTGTTTGCTGAAGATGAATATGGTAGCGATCAAACCGATTATATTCTTGGTTATGAGGACTATATTGCCGTTGGTGTTGTATATGATTTCACCAAAGCCAAGCACAAAGGCCTCGGGAATTTATTCAGCCTCACACATGATTTTGATGACAACAACATTCCTTTTGTCATCCTCACCAGCAGTTTGCCCGAAGAAGTTTCCGCTTTCAGGGAATCATATAAATTTGAGCATGAAGTGCTTTATGCTGATGCTGTTACCCTCAAAACAATCATCAGGGCCAATCCCGGTCTGGTTTTGCTCAGGGCCGGAACAGTTGAAGGTAAATGGCACTGGAGGGATTTGCCCCAAGGAGAAAAACGTGCATCCTGGCTGCAAAATTTGCGCGATTAAATGAAGAATTGAACAAAACCTCAAGCCAAAACGATTTTTCAATGGCATCATTTATCTCAAAACGTCTGACTTACGGCCTGCTGGTACTCTTTGGGGTGATTACCATTGTATTTCTGCTGTTTACAATTTTGCCGGGCGACCCTGCCCGCATGATGCTTGGTCAAAGGGCCGACATCAGCTCTGTGGAAGCCATTCAAAAAGATTTGGGTTTGGACAAGTCCCCGCCACTACAATACCTGAAATTCCTGAATGATCTGTCGTTCCTTTCTGTTCACCATATGACGGATGTTGACAGCTATTGGTATTACGACCGCATCAATTATGGGACGCCTATTGCCTTGATCAACATCAATGAAACAACCCTGCTGCTGAAAAAACCCTATTTACGTCGATCCTACAAAAGCAAGCGGGAAGTAACTGATATATTGGCAAAAGCGTTTCCAAACACCCTGATCCTTGCAGGATCGGCTATTGGGTTTGCATTGATTGTGGGGGTTTTTATCGGTGTTTTTGTGGCAATAATCAATAAGAAATGGCTAAACAAAGCCGTACTCGTTATCACTGTTTTCGGCATGTCGCTGCCTTCGTTTTTTGCCGCTATACTGATGGCCTGGATTTTTGCTTTTCTGTTGGCCGACTTCACCGGTTTGAGCATGTTTGGTAGCCTTTACACAGTGGATGATTACGGACGGGGTGAATACCTCGACCTTAAAAACCTGATTCTGCCAGCTTTTACTTTAGGGATCAGACCTTTGGCTATTGTTACAGAACTTACGCGCACTTCCCTGCTCGAAGTATTGGGACAGGACTATATCCGCACAGCTTATGCCAAAGGACTCAAACCTTGGCGTGTAATCGGAATACATGCCCTGCGCAACGCTTTGAATCCGGTGCTTACAGCCATTTCAGGCTGGTTTGCTTCGCTAATGGCAGGTGCTGTTTTTGTAGAATACGTCTTCGACTGGAAAGGTATTGGCGTGGTCATTGTTGACGCACTAGAAAAATACGACTTGCCTGTAATTATGGGAGCCGTTTTATTAATCGCTGTTATCTTGATTTTTATTAATATATTTGTCGATATACTTTATGGGATTCTTGATCCCAGGGTACGAATCGCTTAGTATCTAAACTTTATAAAACCAATGTTATGCGTAAAAAAATTGTCGCAGGAAACTGGAAAATGAACCTGAGCTTCCAGGAAGCAGAGGAATTGATCGAAGACCTTTTGGAGCTCCTCGCTGAGGAGGAAGGACTTAAAACAGAAGTGGTTGTATGTCCACC
>CAYTUA010000074.1:0-2782 GCA_964440855.1 uncultured Lentimicrobiaceae bacterium | reverse complement strand
GCTCAAAGTGATGGACCAAACAGCTTTTACACTTTGCAGCGAAAACAACATGCCCATTCTCGTTTTTGATATGAACAAAAAGGGTAACCTTGACAAAGTTTTAAAAGGGGAGCCCCTTGGCACTATTGTAAGTGCTTGATTATATTAAAAAAGCCAGGATCTGAATCATGGCACTAAAAAAGCATATACCCCTTATTCTTTTGATGCTTGCTGCATCTGTACTGCGCCTGTGGTCATTTGCTGATTTGCCATTTATGTACGATGAATTCAGTGCCCTTTTACGCACAGATTATAAGTCGTTCAGTGAATTAGTTCGTCTGGGTGTAATGGAAAATGATTCACATCCGGCTGGCGTTCAGGTTTTTCTATACTATTGGGTACAGGTGGTCGGTTTTGATGCGTTTTGGGTGAAATTGCCTTTCGCAATCAGTGGAATTTTTTCGGTTTACTTGATTTACCTTATTGGAAAAAGGTGGTTTAACAAAACAGCTGGCCTTATTGCTACTTCATGGGCAGCTGTTATGCAATTTTTTGTGTTTTACAGCCAATTGGCCAGACCCTATGCTGCCGGTTTGTTTGCAGTTTTGTTGCTCATTTGGGTATGGTCATTCATTGTAAATTCAACTCAAAACAAGAGGTGGAACTGGATTGTTTTTTCATTGGTGCTTGTTTTTGCGGCATTGATGCATGCTTTCTCGCTTTTTTTGGCTGGCCTGATTTATGTCAGTGGCTTTTTGCTTATTGCCAAAACCAATCGAAAGCCCTATCTGCTTTCCGGGCTTTTTGCCATTGTGCTATATTCACCGCATATCCCTGTTTTTTGGCATCAGCTTCAGGATGGAACCATCGGTGGCTGGTTGGCAGCTCCTGAACCTGATTTTGGTTGGCAATTCATGCAATATGTGTTTCACCACAGCTGGGTTTTCTTGCTTGTCTCTTTTATGGTGATAGCATCCACATTTTCAAGTAAAAAATCAGGTAGGCCGTTTGCAAATAGATTCCGGCTGCTTTCAGTAGCCTGGTTTATCATAACTTTCGTTACCGCCTACATCTATTCCATATATAGAAGCCCAATCATTCAATTCAGCACACTCTATTTTAGCTTTCCGTTTGTTTTAGTGGTGCTTGCCTCCTTTGCGCGGAAATTTTCTTTTAGATATAATACCCTGATTGTAAGCGTAATTCTTGTGGCTGGAATTTTCACCCTGGTAAATGATCGAAAGCATTATGAACAGATGTACAAACAGGGTTTTGATCAGATAGCTTTGGAATCAGCTACTGATCGGTCGGCAATGGGAGACAGCTTGTTGGTTGTTGTTCGTTCGGCAAGGCCTGAAATGCCAGCTTTTTACATGGATCGCCAAGAGGTGGAAGATGTTTTTTATTTCTCGAAAGAACAGAGCCCTGCTGAACTGTATGCACTGCTTGAACCACTTCATGAAAAATATTCATTTTTGGCTTTCAGTTGGGCCGATTATGCCCAACTTGATTGGGTTGAAGTGGCCCGCGATTTCTACCCCTATGTTTTAAAGGAAAACTACTGGTTCAATGCGGCATATTACCTATTTTCAAAAAAGCCTTTTCCTGATGCTGACAGATTGCTTGACAAAGAGCATATATTATTTGGCGCGGTGGCAGAGCATGTTGAAAATATTGAAGCCTTTGACAGCTTACGCATCTATGGGTCTTTATTGGAAACGTCCGGCGAAATTGTTTTTGGTGAGGAAAACGATTTGCTGATGATTTCGGCCAATGTAACAGCCATAGATACCTTGCGGAATCTCAGATTGGTTTTTGAGGTACGCCACCCTGTCAGTAATGATTTAATGCACTGGCAAGCAGGAACCTTGATGTCGGAGATGCTGCTTCCCGACCAGACGCAACGTTTGCACACAAGTGCACGCTTGCGCAACCTTGATTTACCTCAGCAGGATTTTTTGATTCGAACCTACCTGTGGAATCAGGATGCCGCGCGCTTCTACAAGCACGACCACATAATAAAAACAGGCAGACAGCATCCTTCTGTTTTGGGTTTGTTTGAGCCTTTATAGGTAGCATTTATTTTGCAGTTAAGTTCATCTTTATGCAATTTTGACTTTGTCCAAAGCCTGGCTGTGTTAAACTTTCTTTCAATTCCTTGTACAGGATTTTAATAAAAACCATATTTTTGTTCTACAAACCTATAATTCTTATGCTATGACCGAAGAAGCTCAATTTGTATTGGATTCGACAGAAGAAAATATGCAAAATGCCTTGATGCACCTCGAAAAGGAATTTAATAAAATCAGAGCGGGAAAAGCCAGCCCGGCCATGTTGGGCGGGGTTTTGGTTGAGTATTATGGCACGACCGTTCCGATTGAGCAAACCTCAAATATCAATACCCCTGATCCCAGGCAAATCATTGTACAACCTTTTGACAAAAGCAGCATCAATGCTATTGAAAAAGCCATCTTAGTTGCCAATCTGGGGTTTAACCCGCAAAATGAAGGGGAAATAATCCGTATAAATGTTCCTCCACTAACAGAAGAGCGCAGAAAAGACCTGGTGAAAAGGGCAAAGAATGAGGCTGAGGAAGCCAAAATCAGCATCCGCAATGCACGCCGGCAGGGTAATGACGAATCCAAGAAAATGGAAAAGGATGGCTTGCCTGAGGACGATGCCAAACGTTTGATTGAAAAAGTTCAGGAACTAACCGATAAATATATCCAGGAAGTGGATAAGTTATTGGATCTGAAAGAAAAGGATATCATGACGGTGTAGCTTCATCATCCTCTTTGTTATT
>CAYTUA010000073.1:0-9131 GCA_964440855.1 uncultured Lentimicrobiaceae bacterium | reverse complement strand
GCGTCATTCATGTCAGTCATCCCGAAAGTTAGGGACTCCTGACATTCATTCCTTGCATACCTTGCCCTTAAACTTTAAAGCCTAAGCCCATGCATTATAGACAGACAATAGTTAGTGAGAAGTATTAGGGAAATTTTTTGCCACCTGGTATTTAGCCTAGAACTTAATTCCAAAACAGCCTCTAACGATGCTTTATGTCAGCCGGCTCAATATGAATGGTCGCCTCGATATGAAGCTGCTGCCTGATTTCGTTTTCGATTTTGGTAGCCACCTCGTGTCCCTGTTTAATAGGTGTGTCGCCGTTTAATTTTATGTGGAAGGTTAATTCTTTATGCTTCACGTAGTTGTGAATATGAAAATGGTGTGGGTTCAGTCCCGGGCCTCCGGTATGCTCAACAATTTTATGAAGTTGCTCAATAAGTTGTTCGGTGGGTTTTTCGCCAAGCAACTTCTCAATGGCTTCTTTAAAAATTTCATAAACCGCATAAAAAAGCATAAGCGAAATGATAAAGCCCAACACGGAGTCAATCCACCAAAAATAATCCTTCAGCAGTATTCCAATCAACACTACCACCGATGAAAGCGCATCCGTGCGGTGATGCCAGGCATCGGCTTTGATAGAGGTGTTGCTGGTTTTACGGTAAATATAGAGGGCATATTGCGCCAGGGCTTCCTTGGTAAAAATGGAAATAATGGTCACAACCAAAGCAATGGTGCCAAAATTGGCTGCTTCCTGTGCCCTGAAATGCTGTATGGAAGTTTTTGCAAAGTCATAGGCTATCAGGGCCAGCATAAAGCCGATGAAAATGGCTGTTATTTGTTCCCATTTGCCGAAGCCAAAAGGGTGCTTTTCGCTGGGCTTGCGCGATGAAAGCTTCACCCCCGCAATAACGATCAGTGAGCTTATCGAATCAGATAAGGTGTGCCAGGCATCTGCTATCAAGGCAATGGAACCGGATACAGTACCAGCCCAAAACTTAATCACAAACAAAAAACCATTCACCAAAATGGACACAATGCCTTCGAGATATCCTGCCTGATCCCTGTTCATTTTCAATTTTTTTTTAATAATGTCTTGTGCTGGCAAAAGTATAAAAAGATTGATTGGGGGATTGTTTCGTCGCGAATTAGGTTGACTGGTTAAAGAAACAATAATTTCAACGTGAAACAGGATTAACAAACTTTCAACTTCTTTAGTCCTTAGCAGACCTCAGGCGCAAGGCATTTCCAATTACGGATACTGAGCTGAAACTCATTGCAACAGCGGCAATCATCGGGCTCAGCAGCAATCCAAAAAAAGGAAACAATATCCCTGCCGCTATGGGTACGCCCAGTGCATTGTAGAAAAAGGCAAAGAAGAGGTTTTGTTTAATGTTCCGCATCACTTTGTGGCTTAATTCCCTGGCACGAACAATGCCATTCAGGTCTCCTTTCACCAGGGTTATTTCGGCACTTTGCATGGCGATGTCGGTGCCTGTTCCCATAGCGATTCCTACATTGGCTTGTTCCAGCGCGGGGGCATCGTTTATGCCATCGCCAGCCATCGCCACCACATGCCCTTTTTCCTGCAGTTCTTTAACAATTTTGTATTTTTCTTCGGGCATGCACTCGGCCTCAAAGCCATCCAGGTTTAACTCATCAGCAACAGCTTTTGCAGTGAGTTCATTGTCTCCGGTAAGCATTTTGACTTTTATCCCCATTTGCTGCAGCAGTTTAACAGCCTGGGCAGATGTTTGCTTTATTTTATCACTTACACTAACGATTCCGGCCACTTCATTGCCCAAAACCAAAAACATGACTGTTTGGCCTTTCTTTTGCCATTCCTCAACTGTTTTTGCATTTTCATCCTCAATTGAAACTTTAAAATCTTCCAGTAACCGCCGATTTCCCAGCCCGATTTTTTCGCCTTTATAGATGGCCTTTACACCCTTTCCGGTCACCGATTCAAATTTATCCAGTTGAATCAGCTCTAATTTCTTCTCTTTGGCACCGGCCACAATCGCATCGGCAAGTGGGTGTTCGCTGTTCGTATCAAGAGAGGCGGCCAGTTGAAGAATTTCAGTATCGCTAAGCTTCCCGAATGATTTAAACGTGTTAAGGCTTGGTTTGCCCTCGGTGATAGTCCCGGTTTTATCAATGATGAGCGTATCCACTTTGTTCATTTCTTCAATGGCACGGGCATCTTTTACAAGTACACCTGCCTGAGCCATACGCCCCGAACCCACCACAATGGACATGGGAGTGGCCAGGCCTAAAGCGCAGGGGCAAGCGATGATCAAAACAGCAACAGCATTTACAAAGGCATACACATAGGCCGGTTCAGGTCCCCAGATTGCCCACACGGCAAAGGTTATTATGGCAACAGAAATCACCATTTGCACAAAGTATTTGGCAACGGTATCAGCCAGTTTTTGGATGGGTGCTCGCGAACGGCTTGCCGTATTGACCATTTCGATGATTTGGGCCAATAGGGTATCCCGACCCACCTTTTCGGCTTTCATTTCAAAAGCTGTTTTCCCGTTGATGGTACCTCCGGTAACCTTGTCATTTATAGTCTTTTCAGTAGGTATGGGTTCGCCGGTAATCATACTCTCATCAATCACTGCTTCCCCTTTGAAAATAATCCCATCAACCGGGATTTTTTCGCCGGGCTTTACTTTCAGCATATCGCCGGGTTTTACTTCTTCCAAAGGAATCTCAACTTCTTCTCCATTGCGGATTATCCTTGCAATGGGAGGAACCAGGTTTAGCAAGGCTTTAATGGCCGAGTTGGTTTTGCTGTGCGCCCGCAATTCCAAAACCTGCCCCATAAGCACCAAAGTTAAAATAACCGCTGCCGCTTCAAAATAAAGATGAACATTCCCGCTGGCATCTTTAAATTGTGGTGGGAAAACCGAGGGGATCAACAATGCAAAAACACTAAACAGATACGCAGCCCCGACACCTATAGATATGAGTGTCCACATATTGGGCATCCGGCGCACGATTGAGCTCCAGCCACGTTTAAAAAATACCCAGCCCGAATAAAACACAACAGGCGTTGCCAATAAAAATTCTACCCAGCCCCATGCTATTTTTGGTGCGATGGTTTCAAAATTCAGAAAAGGAATCATATCCGACATGGCAATAATAAATACAGGAATGCTCAAAGCGAGCGCTATCCAGAATTTCTTGGCCATTTTTTTATAAGCTTTCTCTTCATCGCTGACATTTTCACCTTTCTCAGGGACGAGGTCCATACCGCATTTGGGGCAACTGCCCGGCCCTTCCTGTTTTATTTCAGGATGCATGGGGCAGGTGTAAACCGTTTTTTCGTTGGCTGAATTTGTTTGCGCTTCCTGTTTTTTGAGGTCCATGCCGCAAACAGGACAATCTCCTGCTTTGTCATAAGTTTTATCACCTTCGCAATGCATGGGGCAGTAAAAAACACCATTTTCCTTGCTTTTTGACTTTTTCTCTTTTTTTTGTGAAGGATGATGGGCACCGGGTTTATGTATGCTATAACTGCCGCCATCATTTTTCAATGCCGCCTGAAATTTTTCAAGAGGAATATGCGAATCCATTTCGATGGTGGCTTCTGCCTTTTCTAAATTGACTGATACCTTATTAACTCCCTGTATTTTCGAAAGTGTTTCTTCTACATGACTGCGGCATCCATTGCAAGTCATCCCGTGTATGTGATAAGTATGTTTCATGGTTTTATTCAAAAGTTTTGGTTACTTCGCCACACCTGAGCATGGACTCCCCGAAGTATGGATTCATAATTTCTTTTTCTGAACTGAGCCAATCGGCCCCTTTATCATTATCGGCCATAGGGCAATGTTGATGAGTAGCTTTATGATGAATTTGAGATTTCATTTTTTATATATCTATTTTTATAAAGATACTGATAATTTTTCTGTCAGTAGTTTTATTAACCTTCCCTTAACAATTACCCACTTTTAGGTATTGTTAAGAAAATAACAAAGCACCAATTTTGCAGGGTGATTGAAAATTGCAAAACATGAAAAAATTGATACAATGAAAACCAAATTGCTCTTCATCTTAGCCTTACTTCTTTATAATTTTAGCCTTGCAACCGAGCCTCCTGTTGTAGTTTCAGGTCAGGTGCGCATGCTTAACGAGCATGTTCCCTTTGCAAATATTAGCATAAAAGGTACAACCATTGGCACCGTGGCCGATGCCGAAGGTAATTTTACACTTAATAAAATGCCTGCCGGTGCCCTCGTGCTCCAGGTGCAGGCAGTTGGTTATAGAACCCTTGAAATGCCCATTAATCCGGAAGGGAACAACACCTCAATTTCCATCGAGATGGTGGAAGACCGCATTGGTTTGAGCGAAGTGGTGGTTACCGCTAACCGCTATGAAGTTAGCAGGCAGGAAACGCCAGTGATTGTGAATGTGCTCAATGCTGGCTTGTTGCAAGCATCCAATGCTGTGTGCATGGCCGATGGCTTAAACTACCAACCCGGCGTTAGGGTAGAAAACAATTGCCAGAACTGCGGTTTCCAACAAGTGCGCATCAATGGGTTGGAAGGGCCATACTCCCAGATACTGATCGACAGCCGCCCCATTTTCAGTGCACTGAGTGGGGTGTATGGTATTGAGCAAATTCCTGTTGCCATGATCGAAAAGGTGGAAGTGGTAAGGGGAGGAGGCTCGGCACTCTATGGCTCCAATGCCATTGCCGGAACGGTAAACATCATTACCAAAGAGCCGGTAAACAACAGCTATCAGGTTGGCTACAACCTCGCTTCTATTGGTGGTGATGCACTCGACCACAATGTAAGTGCCAATGGAACTTTTGTGAGTCCTGACCGCAAAGCCGGGCTAAGTATGTTTGCCGTGCACCGCAACCGCGAATATTATGATGCCAATGGCGATGGTTTTTCAGAGCTTGGGCTGATTAACGGGAATGCTGTTGGCTTGCGTTCGTTTTATAAAACCTCCAATTTTTCAAAGCTCACAGCCACCTACCACTACCTGGGCGAATTCAGGAGGGGCGGGAACAAATTCGACCTCAAGCCACACGAAACAGATATTGCCGAGCAAACCGACCACCAAATCCATGGTGGCGAGCTTGTGTTCGATCTGTACAGTAAAAGTTTGAAAAGCAAACTGACCATGTACTCCGCCTTGCAGCATATCAACCGCGAAAGCTATTATGGGGCGCAACAGGATTTGAACGCTTATGGCCAAACTTATGACCTTTCGTTTGTAAGCGGAGCGCAATTCAACCATAAATTCAACAAGCTGTTTTTTGCCCCGGCCAACCTTACCATGGGTGCCGAATACCAATACAACAGCCTCGAAGACGAAATGCCCGGCTACAACCGTTCCCTGAAGCAGGACATCAACATTGCCGGATTTTTTGTCCAAAGCGAATGGCGCTTCAAGCGTGCAGGCCTGGTTTTGGGTGCTCGCACCGACAAGCACAATTTAATTGATGGGGTTATTTTCAGCCCACGGGCTACTTTGTTGTACGACCTCACTGCGAAACTCCAATGGCGAGCCAGCTTCTCCACCGGTTTCAGGCCTCCACAGGCTTTTGATGAGGATTTGCATATCCTGGCCGTTAATGGTGGTGTGATGCTGATTCAACTCGATCCCGATTTGCGCCCCGAATATTCTAAAAGCATCAGCTCCTCATTTGACAGCTATTACAGCATTGGCAGCAAGGAAAACAATTTGATGGTAGAAGGCTTTTACACCAAACTGGACGATGTGTTTGTGCTGGAAACCCTGGAAACAGATGCACAGGGTAATATGCGGGTTGAAAGGCGCAACGGCTCAGGTGCGGTGGTGCAAGGCATCAATATGGAGAACAGGACTGTTTTCAGCCGCAAGTTGCAGATGCAATTAGGCCTTACACTTCAGAGAAGCCAGTATGCCGAACCAGAAGAATGGAGCGATGACCCGGAAGCCGGTTTGCTCGAATCCCTGCCCAAATCGCCCAATGTTTATGGCTATTTAAGCATGACGGCCTCCCCGACAAAGCGTTTCAGTGCATATCTTACCGGAACCTATACCGGCCCGATGAAAGTGCCCCATTTTGAAGGGTTTATTGACGCCGATAAGATTGAAAACACACCTGCATTTCTTGATATCAACCTGAAGCTCAGTTATGACTTCAAAATTGCACAGCAAACCAAATTGCGTCTCGAAGCAGGTGTACAGAATATTTTGAACAGTTACCAAAGCGATTTTGACGAAGGAGTTTTCAGGGATGCCGGCTATATGTATGGCCCCATGAAACCACGCACTTTCTATGTTGGTTTAAAGATGGGCAATATGCTCTAATAGAAAAAAATAACAGCAATAATTTCAATTTAGTAAATTGGTTAACAGGGGCTGTTTCGGGGATTGGTTTTCCTGAAGCGGCCCTGAGTTTTAGAAGTAGGGGATTGGTGTAAATGGTTGGCCAATGGCCGGCAGCCGTTTCTTTAGGCTAAGGCTCATTGGTTTTCTGCAATACCTTTTTAGTCATACTTAGCTTGAAGGGTCCAATTTATTCGAACCATTTTATAATTTCTTTGTCTAATTCAGTTTCAGAAATTACTTCTCCTTTCTCAGATTGTATATTTCCCTTTTCAATTAAAATCAACTTATCAATAAGTTCATCAAGTGAAAATTCTTCCGGAAATTTTTCAATCTGGTCTTTAAGTTTTTCTTTGTCAGCATAATATTCAATTGTATATTGAACCCAAAGTTACGGCATTAATTAATTTGGTGTTGTTTTTTCTAAATATGGATTTCGAGGCTACGACTGTTTCACACGTTACGAATCTTGAAGCGGTTGTTCAAGCACATTAACTCCTCATTTTTGTTTTTGCTGATAACAATTAGACCTATTTTCGGTGTTTATGAGTTATTTAATCAAATGTACTTCAGGTAACGGATACCAAAATGCTTTATTTATTATCTCATTATTTTTTTCAGTTCCTAAATTTATAAAATCAGTAATTTTATCGTCGGCAGGGAAATAAGCATGACAGTATCGTGGAGTTACAGTTTCTGGCACAATGCCAATAAAATCAACTCCACGTGACATTCTGTAAACTTCTTCCGCTTTCCCAAGGATAAATGGAATGTCGTGTTTGTATAAAGCAATAGCGAAATTAATTGTTTCTATAACTCTTGCTCTGCTACTGCCCTCTAGTTTTAGATACCAGCCTCTTTCGTTTTGGCAAACATAAAGTGAAATATGTGTAGAATTACCTCCTCGGCAAATTTCCCATGGATGGCCACCACAATTCTTATCATTTTCGTACCAATTATGAAAATCTTTGTAGGACTTTTCATTAAGATTTCTAAGTCCACAATCACGACCATCAGCCATTGCAGTATATTTTTCTTTTGCAGTCATATTTTTCTTTGATTGATCAAAATATTGATTTGCATCGTATCCAATTTCGCAAAACCGAAAAAAATCTCCAGAACTAATTGCTGATAAATAACTGAGTGTATTCGATTCTGACTGAATTTTGATTTTTTTAAGGATTTCTATTATTTCCTTTGTAATTGTATTTTTAAAATCCTGTGATTGTTCTTGGAAAATCGACCAGTAATCGTTTCTCAATATACGACCTGTACGTTTTTTATGAGGCAAATTAGCATTAACATAGTCATTATAATCCTTAACATTGTTTCGGATTATAGAAAATTTATCCTTTGTAATCTTTAATAACCATTCTATTAATTCTGTTTGAAAATCATAGCCCGGCTCACTACTTGCATCATTCGATTTTAAATGAAGAGTTAACTTTGAATCTATATAAAAGTAAAACACCTCTGCGTATTTTGAAATTGCGAAATTGTACCATTTGATTTTATCAGGATAATAACAATGCCATAAATCTTCAAACTCTTTTTTATTTCCTGCTTCCCCTTCCTCTAAGTATTCGTTAAAATCACCAAAATCTTCAATCTTACCACGTTCAGCAGAAATCCATATATTTCGAAATTCATAATCGCCTTGTTTTTCAATACAACACATCATTTCAAAAATCGAAGTCAATTGCTTAATATTAATTGCATTTTTAACTTCAGGATAACTCTGACAAGAATTTACTAATCTGTCAATATATGGTGCAGGAATGTTCTTGGTTTCCATATTTGATATTTTCCATTATTTCAATGTTATTTGAAGTGTTGCTATTTCTTTTTTCTGATTGTGCTTGACAGTCCTCGGCGCTCTGCTGGCAGGGTTTTCGTAGCACCCACGTGTTTGGCTGCTGTAATGTTTGCTGTGTTGTAGACTGTCTCTTTATTGTTAAGTATTATTTATTCCTATTTAATCTCCTTGACGACAGCTTCTTCCAGATACTATCCGCCAATATTATTTCTTTATCCGTAAAGCCATAGCCTTCTTTCAGGATTTGCTTGTTGGTGATTTTTAAAATTTCGCCAATTCTTTTTTTCTCTCGCATCATTTTGTCAATGGTGGCAAGTAAAGCTGCATTGTTGGTTTGGTAGGGGAGCAGTATTTTTCCTGCTTCGCTTGGCATCAGTTCCAAAACGCCACCACCATAGCTACGACCGACAATTTCCGAAAAAGCCAATGACAATGAATTGTAAAAACTGGCAATGAAAGCATTTTTGTTCGTGTCTTTCTTCATAAATACACGGTGCATTGTGTCTGTGGTATATGCGTTTGCTTCATTTAATATTAAACGAGGGTAGAGATTGTTTCTGCGGATAAATAAAGCATCTGAAAGTTTGATGGAAGGAATTACAAACCAATCATCACGAATACCTGTTTTATAACCTTTATTTACGCCCATTGATTCGCCCAAACTAATGTATGAGTTTGCTCCTTTGTGTCCGTTGATTTTCTCTTTTGCAGGGAACACCAATAAATGAGCTTTTGCTTTGGTTTGTCTGTTTACCTTCCAATCTTTTTCCGTGAAAATCACGCTGTTTACCTGAACACTTCTCCCAACCATTGGCTTTGCGTATTCTTTTAGTTTATAGGCTTCTACAACGGATAAAGGAACAGTGAAATAATCATTTGCTCCAGTTGTAATGCCAACTTCGACACTGGCATAATTTGCAATTGTTGGAATTTTTTGTTTTTTTGCAATCTGCTCCAAAAAGTCGATTTCCTCTTGCTCCAAAAAATAGTAAGTCCA
>CAYTUA010000072.1:0-4914 GCA_964440855.1 uncultured Lentimicrobiaceae bacterium | reverse complement strand
CTGCTGGGTTATGAAAAGCCACTCGAATGGACTTACGAAAACGATCGCTTGCTGATCGATCTGAGCTCTATAACTTACAACGATATGCCCGGTCATGATGCATGGACTTTTAGAATCGAAAACTATGAATAAAACACTGCTTGGCATTTCTATCATGCTGCTTTTTACTTTTTGCAGCGAAAAGCTGATAAGCCAGCATCACCAGCTAATCCCACAACCCGTTGCCATAACTTTTGGTGAAGGTGTTTTTGAACTTGAAAAACGACTTGCTGTTTTGGTGGACGATGGCAGCCTGCAGGATTTGGCCACCTACGCCAGCAGTTTATGGACTTCCACCAGCAGGCTTTCGTTTCAACTGAACGAAGCCACGGAGAGGGAACATACAAAGGGCATTTATCTGGTCCTGCTGGAAAGCTATAATGATACATTAGGCGACGAAGGCTATCAGATACACATCACAACCCAATCGGTAGTTTTGACGGCCAATACGGCAAGCGGTCTTTTTTATGCTGTGCATACATTGAACCAATTAATATTTTCAGCAGAAAATGGCCATTTAAAATCTTGTAATATAATTGATTACCCCCGATTTGATTACCGCGGTATGCACCTGGATGTTTCAAGGCACTTTATGCCCATTGGCTTTATTTATGAAGTATTGGATTATATGGCCATGCACAAGCTCAATGTGTTTCACTGGCACCTAATCGATGACCAGGGCTGGCGTCTCGAAATAAAAAAATACCCCGAACTCACCAAAACCGGCGCCTGGCGCGTGCCCATGACCGATCGCCACTGGAACGACAGACCATTGGTGAACGACCCCGAAAGCGCCACCTATGGCGGCTTTTACACACAGGATGAGGTGAAAGCAGTGGTCAGTTATGCCGCAGCAAGAAACATCACCATCATCCCCGAAATAGAAATGCCGGCCCATGTGATGTCGGCCCTGGCTGCTTATCCTCAATTGTCGTGCACAGGCGAAAACCTGGGGGTGCCTCCCGGCGGTGTGTGGCCTATTACCCATATTTATTGTGCCGGTAACGACAGCACTTTTATTTTCCTGGAGGATGTGCTGCGCGAGGTAATGGCGCTTTTTCCTACTGAATTCATTCATATTGGTGGCGATGAAGCCGACAAAACAAATTGGAAATCCTGTAAGAAATGCCAAAGCCGGATGGCCACCGAAGGCCTCCATTCCGAAGAGGAATTGCAGGCATACTTCATCAGGAGGATTGAAAAATTCCTCAATGCCCATGGCCGTAAACTGATTGGCTGGGACGAAATACTCGAAGGCGGCTTGCCACCCAATGCCGCCGTGATGTCGTGGCGGGGCGAAAAAGGGGGCATTGAAGCTGCCCAAATGGGCCATCAGGTGGTGATGACACCGGGCAGCCATTGCTATTTTGACCACTATCAGGGCGACCCGGCCATCGAACCACTCGCTATTGGGGGCCATACAACGCTGGCTAAAGTATATGCTTATGAGCCCATTCCCGAAGAATTGAATGCAGACCAGGCCAAATTGATTTTAGGCGCACAGGCCAATGTATGGACGGAATATATGCCAACTCCATCGCATGTGGAGTATATGGTTTTTCCAAGGCTGGCAGCATTGTCCGAAGTACTTTGGTCGCCCAAAGAGGCACGTGACTGGGGCAATTTTTCCAAAAGAATGGAAACCCAATACAAACGCTACGACAGTTTGGGCATACATTATGCCCTGAGTGCCTTTCAGGTGCAGTTTACTGCAACACCCAAACCAGATAACAAACAATTGTTTATTGAGTTGCACACCCAAACACATGAACCCGAAATACGATACACCCTCGATGGCAGCATCCCAAAAGCCAATTCAACTTTGTATGAAATGCCAATCCAGCTGAAAGCAAGCGCAAGCCTGAAAGCAGCTGTTTTTCAGAAAGGCCGGTCCATGCAGCAGGTTTTGACAAGGGATTTCGACTTGCACAAAGTCTTTGGCATCCCTGTTCAGCTTCGATACCCCAACAGCAGCCGTTATGACGGAGGTGGCCCCTTTGGGCTGGCTGATGGCACGAGTGGCAGCAGCGACCATAACGATGGCTATTGGACAGGCTTCAGCGAAGTGGATATGGTGGCCACCATCGATTTAGGCCAAATACAGCCCATTGAAACTATTGCTGTGGATGCCCTCCAAAACTATGCTTCCTGGATATTCTTTCCTGAAACAGTCACTTTTGAGGGTTCAGCAGATGGGGAGAGTTTTGTACAACTCGACCAAAAAACCAATACCATCCCGGTGGATCAGAAAGGAAAACTTACCCAATTATTTTCTGCCCGATTCGAAAGCTGTGAAATGCGATATATCAGGATAAAGATGAAGAACATAGGCCAATGCCCGCCGGGTCACAGCGGCGAAGGAAAACCAGCCTGGCTTTTTTCCAGTGAAGTTATTGTTTACTAAATCGGTTTAGATTTTTATTAACTTTGCGCTGATTATGGCAAAAAAAATTGTACTGGCCGATATTGCCAGCAGCCTCGGAGTTTCCAAAACGCTTGTTTCCCTTGTAGTTAACAACAAGGGCGATGCCCATGGCATCAGCAAGGAAACCCAGAGAAATGTAAGGGAAAAAATACGGGAACTCAATTACCAACCCAACGAATTGGCACGCGGGTTCCGCATGGGTAAAACCAATACCATCGGACTGATCGTATCGGACATTTCCAACCGCTTCTACGCCAAGATAGCCCGCCACATTGAAGACCGTGCCTGGCGATATGGGTACACTGTAATCATCTGCAGCACAGACGAAAAAGTGGAAAAGGAAAAGGAACAAATCCGCCTGCTGATGGACCGTAAGGTTGATGGGCTGATCATTTCCTCGTCGCAGGAAAACCCCGACTATTTCAACAACCTCGTGGATGTAGGCATGCCCCATGTATTGATCGACCGCACCTTTGAGCAAATGAAATCACCGGCTGTATCGGTTGATAATTATGGGGGTGCACAACTTGCCGCAAAGCATCTGCTCTCGCAGGGGATTACCCAAATGGCTCTGGTGACCATTACACCCGAACATATTTCCACCATCAGCAACCGCATCGATGGTTTTATCCATGAACTGAAAGCAAACGGCCTGAGCCTGCCCCCGGAATGGTTCATCAAAGTGCCTTTTGATAATATAGAAGCTGTTGTAAGCGAACAACTTACAAACTTAAAAAACACCAATAAACTTCCCCAGGCTATTTTCACACTGAACAACAACCTCACCTCCGTATGCCTTAAATCCCTGCGCGAGCTGTCAGTGTCAGTACCCAAACAAATTGCATTGGTTGGTTTTGATGACGTGACTTATTTCAGTTTCACACAACCGTCGGTTACAGCCATTGCCCAGCCAATTGAACTCATCAGCGAAAAAGCATTTGAATTGTTGTTTAAACAGTTTGGCAAAGACCAGAGTCCAGCCAGGCAAAAAAATGCCGTTTTAGCTGTTGATATAAGAGTAAGGGAATCCTCCCTAAAACCAATACCCACCTTTGTATGAAAAACATGGGCCCCAAACAATTGTTTGCCTTTTTCCTCCTTTTTAGTTTACTTAGCAGTTGCAGCAGTGAGAAGCACACCCTTGAGCCTGCATCTTACATCAATCCTTTTGTAGGCACTGACGGCCACGGCCACACCTACCCCGGTGCCGCCACGCCTTTTGGCATGGTGCAGCTCAGCCCACAAACACGCCTCGATGGCTGGGACGGTTGTTCGGGATACCATTATACAGATAGCCTCCTCTATGGTTTTGCGCACACCGCACTCAGTGGCACCGGCGTTAGTGATTATGGCGATATCCTCGTGATGCCCTATATTGGCGAACCGGTTTTTGACAATGCCCTCTACAGCTCCCCTTTCAAAAAGGAAAATGAACTGGCCGAAGCCGGCTATTACCGTGTTTTTCTGGATAAGCCGGAAGTATTGGCCGAAATGACCGCCACCACACGCACAGGCTACCACCGCTATACTTTTCCGGAAAGTGAAAACGCCAATTTGATCATCGACCTGAAACACCGCGACCATGTGGTGTATGCCTGGCTTGAATTTGTAAGCGATACCGAAATCCGTGGTATGCGGCGTTCAACCAATTGGGCCAATGATATGGTGTGGTATTTTCATATGGAATTTTCCAAACCCTTTGAGCAGTATGGCATTGCTATCGACGATATTGTAAGCGAAGGAATGAAGCGCGCCGAAGGCAAGAACATCAAGGCTTATGTGGGTTTCGGCACCAATAAGGATGAAGTGGTGGAGGTAAAAGTCGGACTGTCAGCTGTGGATGCCGAAGGTGCTTATAAAAACCTGAAGGCAGAATCCCCTGATTGGAATTTTGACGAGATACGCCAAAACGCTTTCAGTTCCTGGAACGAAACCATAGGTAAAATCCGCACAAAAGGAGGAACCCCAGAGCAAAACACCGTTTTCTACACCGCCTTATACCATGCCTATTTACAACCCAATACCTTTATGGATGTTGACAAACGCTATCGCGGCATGGACCACAACATTCACAGCACCCATGATTTTACGAATTATACGGTATTTTCCCTGTGGGATACTTACCGCACCTGGCACCCCCTGATGACCATACTGGAACCCGCACGCAGCCAGGATTTTATCCGTGTGATGCTGGATATGTACGAAAAAGGTGGGCTGCTTCCCATCTGGGAACTGGCAGCAAACGAAACCTTTTGCATGATTGGCAACCACAGCATTTCGGTAATTGCAGATGCGTGGATGAAAGGTTTACGCGGTTTTGATGGGGAAAAAGCCATGCAAGCCATGCTCAACAGTGCCACACAGGAGCATCACGGCCTGGATGTTTATCAACAATATGGATTCATTCCCGGCGAACTGGAGCATGAATCCATTTCGAAAACACTGGAATA